>NZ_VDMB01000010.1 GCF_006175995.1 Desulfobotulus mexicanus | reverse complement strand
CCCCATTGACAGAGCTTTACGACCCAAGGGCCTTCTTCACTCACGCGGCGTTGCTGCGTCAGGGTTTCCCCCATTGCGCAAAATTCCTCACTGCTGCCTCCCGTAGGAGTCTGGGCCGTGTGTCAGTCCCAGTGTGGCTGATCATCCTCTCAGACCAGCTACCCATCACTGCCTTGGTGGGCCGTTACCCCGCCAACTAGCTAATGGGACGCGGACTCATCCTCAAACAAATGCTTTCATGAAGAGGCATTCTTTGGTTGCATTCCCCGCAGAAAACACAACATCATCCGGTATTAGCACCGCTTTCGCGATGTTATTCCGAATTCAAGGGCAGATTATCCACGCGTTACTCACCCGTGCGCCACTTTACTTATCCCCCGAAGGGAACTTTCTCGTTCGACTTGCATGTGTTAAGCACGCCGCCAGCGTTCATTCTGAGCCAGGATCAAACTCTCCGTTGAATCTCTGGTACTACCCCCACCTTAAAAAGATAGGGTACTCAGGGGCATGTTCTTTATCTTTCACTATCTGATTTTCAAAGATCGATTTCTTTCGACCCGCTGCGCTCAGCAACGAAGATCAAATTACAGATTTTGATCCTTTATGTCAAACACTTTTTTCCGCTCAACCAATAAAAAAAATAAGGACTTGATTTATAAGGACATCCTGCCGGCCAGAAAAATGCAGACCGACAGGATGACTTAAAATACTCAGGCCATCTCTATTCGATGGTACTGTTTTTTTCCGCTACGAAGCACCAGGGCACCTTCTTCAAAGGTATCTGATCCTAAAATCACATCTATACTGTCAATCCTTTTACCATTCACATAGGCCCCACCCTGTTCAATGAGGCGCCTCGCAGCACCCTTGGAAGCGCAGAGCCCTACCCTGCAGAACAGATCAACCACAGACATACCAGAAGAAAAATCCTGCCCAGATATCCGGGAACATGGCATCCCCGAAACATCCGCCATAACCTGCCTTGATATTTCACTGGAAGGAAAAATGACACCGGGAATCTCCCGACCACCAAAAACAGCAGAAGCTGCGCCGTGTGCCAGGTCCGCAGCCTCTTTACCATGGACGATGGCCGTAGCTTCATATGCCAAAACAGCCTTCACAGCGTTCAGATCTTTCCCATCAAGGCCTGCAACTGCCTCAATCTCTTCCATAGGAAGGAAGGTAAACAATTTCAAAAAGCGCTGCACATCAGCATCATCGGTATTCACCCAGAACTGATAATAATCGTAGGGAGAAGTCCGCTCAGGATCAAGCCAAACAGCCCCTGCGTGGGTTTTACCCATTTTTATGCCAGAAGAAGTCATGATAAGGGGAAAAGTGATGCCAAAAACTGTTTTCTGGGCCTTCCGACGAACAAGCTCAACCCCTGCAACAATATTGCCCCACTGATCCCTGCCACCCATCTGAAGAAAACACCCGTATTTTTCAGCAAGGACATAAAAATCATAAGCCTGAAGCAGCATATAGTTAAACTCTATAAAACTAAGCCCTTCTTCGGATTCAAGCCGCGCCCGGTAACTTTCAGCCTTTACCATACGGTTCACACTAAAGTGACATCCCACATCCCTTAGAAAAGGGATATATTGAAGATCAGAAAGCCAGTCCGCATTATCCACCAGAACAGCCTTACCATCAGAAAAATCAAGAAACGAAGAAAGCTGTGCCTTCAGTCCGGCTTTATTCTCGGCAACGATCTCCGGAGTCAGAAGCTGACGCATTTCCGTTTTACCACTGGGGTCACCTATCATGCCGGTACCCCCTCCCACAAGGGCCATGGGCCGATGTCCGCATTTCTGCATGTGGGCAAGGGCCATCACCGTTACAAGGTGCCCGACATGCAGGCTGGATCCTGTAGGATCAAACCCGATATAACAATAGCGTCCCGGAGTTCCCAGATAATCTTCCAGCTCTTTTTCATGCGTTGTGCTTTCTACAAACCCCCTCAATCTGAGAACATCCAGAGCATTCATACCGGCTTCCTTTCCTACCCGATCCATTGTTTAACCCCCGGAAAAATTAAAAACTTATTCCTGACAGAAAATCTCCGCCATTATAAACTGCAAGGGCACTATATTTCTTCACCCACCAAAGACTTTTCAAATGGCTATTTATTCGCATACCCTACGGCTCGCGTTTCCCGGATCACAATAACCCGAATCTGCCCCGGGAATGTCAGTGACTCTTCAATTTTTCTTGCAATATCACGACTAAGCAATACTGACTCTTCATCGGAAATCTTATCGCTCTCCACAATAACCCGCAACTCCCTACCTGCCTGTATTGCGTAGGAATTTGCCACCCCTTTAAACGAGCAGGCAATACTTTCAAGATCTTCAAGGCGTTTTACATAATTTTCCAGAAGTTCCTTACGGGCACCGGGACGGGCACCAGAAAGACTGTCCGCAGCCTGCACCAGAAGGTCATATACAGTTTCAGGTGGTATATCTTCGTGATGGGCAGCAATAGCCTGCACAACCGTAGACGCTTCCCCAAATTTTTTAGCCAGCTTGGACCCTATCAGAGCATGGGGCCCTTCAACTTCATGGTCCACGGCCTTACCCAAATCATGCAAAAGGCCCATACGCTTGGCCAGCTTTACATTCAGACCAAGCTCTGCCGCCATAATACCACAAAGGAAACCAACCTCTACAGAATGCTGTAAGACATTCTGAGCATAACTGGTCCTGAATTTCAAACGCCCAAGAACCTTGATCAGTTCAGGATGAATCCCGTGGACACCCAGATCAAAAGCCGCCTGCTCACCAGCTTCTTTAATGGTCTGATCCACCTCTTCTTCCACAGTTTTTACTACATCTTCAATACGGGCAGGATGAATCCGGCCGTCAGCTATCAACTTGGTCAGGGCAAGACGTGCAACCTCCCGGCGGACAGGATTAAATCCTGAAAGAATAACTGCCTCCGGAGTATCATCTATAATAAGATCAATCCCGGTTGCAGCTTCAAGGGCCCTGATATTCCGCCCTTCCCTGCCAATAATCCGGCCTTTCATCTCATCACTGGGAAGAGCAACAACAGAAACGGTCCGTTCTGCCACAAAATCTCCTGAAAAACGCTGAATGGCCGTTGCCAGAATTTTTTTAGCTTCTTTATCAGCTTCTTCATGGGCTTCGGACATAATCCGCTTAACAAGCTTGGCCCCCTCATAGCGGGCATCATTTTCCATGGAGCGGATCAGAATTTCCCGGGCCTGATCACTCGTCAGACCGGAAATTTTTTCCAGTTCCGCATGCTGCTTACCTATCAGAACATCAAGCTCTTCAGACCTCTTTGCAAGCAAATCCTCTTTTTCCTGGAGGCCACATTCGATCTTCTGCAGCTCCTGTTCTTTCTGCTCATTCTGATCATGCTTTTTTTCTATATTTTCTTCTTTTTGAATCAGCCTTTGTTCCTGGCGTTTGAGTTCTGACCTGACTTCAGCAGTTTCTGCATCGAACTCATTCTTCATTCTGAAAAGGCGATCTTTGGCCTCAACCTCAGCCTCTTTCAGAAGACTGTCGGAACGCCGCCTCGCATCATCCAACAGACGAACAGCTTCATTTCGAGCTGCCTGTTCATTCTGGGCATCCAGTTGCTGCCGAATCCAATAGGCAATCCCAACCCCTGCCCCAAAAGAAAGCAACCCTATTAAAATTCCATATCCTGTCATTCCCCGATCTCCCCATTCAACACACCGCATCCCCCACAACGACCGTACCCCAAGCTCGCAGAGAAAGCATTTTTATCCATCCCGTGATGCCCACACCAACTGAGCGAAAACCATTTTTGCCATCCATGGGAGGCGAGGATTTTAAACACATACATACACCAAAGTGTTTTGAGCATTAAAATACAAGCCTGACACCGATCAAAAAGGCATGACCTAAGCCAAAAAAACATTTCGATCAGAAACTGTCCGGAGGACTGGTGCAGACCCCTCCGTTGCACAGGTATAAAAATACTGTTCTTTGATCCTTGGGCATTTGATTATGAGTATGCAAGGTGCGTGCTGTCATTTATTTACAGTAATTAACAAATCAAAAAAAGCCGCTGCATACGGATAATAAAATCAAAAAAAACCTGCAAAAACAGATAATAAAACAGAATCTGCATTTCATAAAAATGCAAAGCAGAAGAAAAAAAGGAGGGAGAGAAGAGAAAGGATGGTGGGGATGACATATCAAGCATACCCCCGCATGTGCCGTGTTGGAAAAACCTTTGAACCGATAGGTTCAAGTGGGCGCCTTGTGATACCTTAAGGCTTTTCTGATAAGAATCAGAACATGCACACCAGTACCAGAGAAAGCTCCCTTTTATAAAACATTGGGTCAAAGGGCATATCAATCACAAACACTGCAGGGGTTTTATTCTTTTATAGAAGGAGGAGTATCTGGAACCGCCTCCAAGGCCATTAGCAAGGCATCCGATCTTTGCGTCAATTCTGACACCGTTTCCATATGCTGCCGTTTAAGATTATAATACGAATTGGCAATATTCATGGTAGCCAGCAGAAGCTTTGCTGTTTTGGTAACGGTTTTTGCTTGAGGGCCGAGATCCTTTTCAACCCGCCCAAGCTCTTCCATCAAAAAATCGGCAACCTCTTTCGCATCGGCAACGCCTGCCTCCGCCTTAAACTTGTACACCTCGCCAAACATATGTATTGTTACGATGGTATCCAAATTTCACTATATTCAGACCATTAAGGTTATGCTTGATTCAGATGCACTTTTAAAATGCATCCAGCTTTTCCAGCAAAGCATCTATTTTCTTCTGCATTGCCTCTTCATCCTGCACACGCTCAGACTCTTTCTGCATCATATCTTCAAGCAGTGCATTTATATCCGCAAGCTCCGCCTTGAGTAAATCTCTTTCCTCTTCAAGGGTCTTGCAATGTGTAAGCAAACGCTCCACCTTGGACTCTATTGCATCAAATCTGTTTAACACCACTTCTCTTTCCACTTTTCACCTCTTCGTCCTTGAAAGTCAGTATAATCAACCATAGTAAATGAAGTCAAGGGAATTGGTTAAGGCCCGCTGCCTTCCCCACAAGTAAATTAGCAACTTCAAGGTTTTCCGGTGAGTTAATCCCCATCACTTCCTCTGGAAAATCAGCAGAAACACATGCCACCCGCTCTCCGGCAGCCCTTGCAACCGCCAACAGATCCGTCAGATAGTATTCCCCCTGGCTGTTATTCTGATCAAGCCCGGCAATTTCACGGACCAAAAAGCTGCGGTCAAAACAATAGAAGCCCGCATTCACAAGGCATACCTTTTTTTCTTCAGAAGAAGCATCTTTTTCCTCAACAATTGCATTCACCTTCCCATCGGAATCACAAAGAATCCGACCGTAACCATGGGGATCCTCAAGATGAACGGCCAGCAAAGTCAAAGCTGCCTTTTCTTCTGAGTGCTGACGACACAGGCGCATCAAGGTCTCCGTACGGATCAATGGCGTATCACCGCAAACAACCAGAACCTGCTGGCAATCTGACGGAATAAAAGAAATGGCAGAGGCAACAGCATGGCCCGTACCAAGCTGTTTATCCTGTAAAGCAAAAGAAAAGGGGTAGTCCCGGAGGGCAGAATTCACAGATTCCGCCTGATGCCCCACAACCACAACACATTTTTTCGGATTAAGAGCCTGAACACTTTCTGCCACACGGACAATCATAGGCACTCCGCCCACAGGATGAAGGACCTTGGCAAGATCCGATCGCATGCGGGTACCCTTTCCTGCGGCAAGAATAATCACGGCCAAACCACAGAAGTATGCCATACTCCCCCATTCCAAACAATTCCAAGCCATGAAAAAAGGGGCAAAGCCCATAATCGTGCCCGCCCCTCTTTACAAAACAAAAATCTATGGAATCAATCAGGTTCCTGACCCGTAGCCAGACGAATCCGGTTGATGGATCTTGCCAATGCTGCCCGTGCACGCAGAAAGTCTATATTTTCTTCTCTGCTCTTTTCCTCAAGACGCTTTTTGGCGCGCTCAAGGGACGCTTCCGCACGAGCTATATCAATATCTTTGCGCCGTTCTGCCGCCTCCGCAAGGATGGTAACCTTATCCGGAAGGACTTCTGCAAAACCCTCTTTTATAAAAACATAGCGTGTCTGCCCTGCCGTATCTTCATAGCGCAGGGCCCCCAGTTTCAGCGAGGTAATAAACGAAGTATGACCGGGCAGTACACCGAATTCTCCGAGAAGTCCTGGAGCAACGACGGTTTGTACACTTTCGTCCACCACCACATGCTCGGGGGTTACGATCTCAAGCTTGATACTGGCTGCCATAAGGCCCCCTTCGTCTTTTATTCTGCGGCCATGCGTTCGGCCTTGGCAACGGCTTCCTCAATGGACCCAACAAGATAGAAAGCCTGCTCCGGAAGATCATCATGTTTGCCCTCACAAATTTCTTTGAAAGAGCGGATGGTATCCTCAATTTTCACATAGCAGCCGGGAATACCGGTAAACTGTTCTGCCACATGGAAGGGCTGGGAAAGGAAACGCTGCACTTTACGGGCACGGGCTACGGTAAGCTTATCCTCATCGGAAAGTTCATCCACACCGAGAATCGCAATAATATCCTGAAGATCTTTATATTTCTGAAGAATCTGCTGCACCGTACGGGCAACCCTGTAATGCTCTTCACCAATAAAATTGGCATCAAGAATACGGGAACTGGAATCAAGGGGATCCACAGCAGGATAAATACCCAGCTCTGAAATAGCACGGGAAAGAACTACTGTACCGTCCAGATGGGCAAAAGTTGTTGCAGGAGCAGGGTCTGTAAGGTCATCAGCAGGAACATAAACGCACTGAACCGCCGTGATGGAACCCTTATCAGTAGAAGTAATACGCTCCTGCAGGGCACCCATGTCCACCGCAAGCGTTGGCTGATAACCTACAGCAGAAGGCATACGTCCGAGAAGGGCGGAAACCTCAGCACCGGCCTGGGTGAAACGGAAGATGTTATCAATGAAGAGAAGCACGTCCTGGCCTTCCACATCACGGAAGTATTCCGCTTCCGCAAGGGCGGAAAGGGCAACACGGGCACGGGCTCCGGGGGGTTCGGTCATCTGGCCGTACACAAGGCAGCACTTGTGAAGAACACCGGAATCCTTCATTTCATGGTAAAGGTCGTTACCTTCACGGGTTCTTTCCCCTACGCCTGCAAATACGGAGATACCACCGTGATGCATACCGATGTTATTAACCATCTCCATCATGATAACGGTTTTACCAACACCGGCACCACCGAACATACCCATCTTGCCACCACGGGGAAAGGGCACCAGCAGGTCAATAACCTTAACACCTGTTTCAAGAACACGTACAGAGGTATCCTGTGAGGTAAAGGCAGGAGCCGAACGATGAATATCCGAAGTTTTGGACATATCAATGGGCCCCTTGCCGTCAACCGGACGACCCACAACATTCAGAACCCGTCCCAGAGCAGCCTCACCCACTGGCATCTGAATGGGCCTTCCCGTATCCCTGACATCCATACCCCGAACCAGACCATCGGTAACGTCCATGGCAATGGTCCGAACCAGATTATCACCCAGATGCTGGGCAACCTCTACAACAAGGTTATCTTCTTCATCATTGATCGCCGGGTTCGAGATCAGAAGGGCGGTCAGAATATTGGGCAGATTTCCGGGTTCGAACTCCACATCCACAATCGGCCCCATGACCTGCCTGATCTTGCCAATATTTTTACTCATTATATTGCCTCCGTAACTTCAAACATGTCGGGTCCCTTATCCCCTGAGGGCTTCGGCTCCTCCGACAATGTCCATCAAGTCATTGGTAATCGCCGCCTGACGTGCCTTATTGAAGATCCTGTTCAGATCCTTGATCATGTCATTGCAGGCCCGGGTTGCGTTGTCCATGGCCACCATACGTGCCGCATGTTCACTGGTGGATGTTTCCAGAAGAGCACGGAAAATCTGAATATGAACGTTTCTCGGAAGCATGGCATTGAGCAGAGCCGCCGGTGAAGGTTCACATATATGCTCAGGAATATAGTCTTCCTCTATCTTTTCATCTTCAAGGGCTTCTTCATCCACCAGAGCAGCTGCAGGGATGGGCAAAAGCTGGTGAACAGCAGGTACCTGACGGCTCATACTCTGGAATTCCGGATAAATGATATGAACCTCGTCATAGGTTCCTTCCAAAAAGTCGGAGATCAGCTTTAAGCCAGCCGTGGATGCAACATTAAACCCGAAAACCGTGCCCACAACGCCCAGATGAACATCTTTCAGATCACCCTTGTTCTTGCGGACCCACTCACGGCCTTTTTTACCAAAGGCAGTAAAAGAAACCTCAACGCCTTCTTCCAGGGTCTGCAGCCAGCGCCCTGCTGCTTCTGTAATATTATTGTTAAAACCGCCGCAAAGCCCGCGGTCGGATGTACAAATGACCAGATGAACCTTCTTTACCTCTTCCCGGGGAACAAGAAGAGGGCTTGCGCCTTCCCCTGCCCTGCCAGCAAGGCTACCCAGCACTTCTCCGTATTTGACAGCATAGGGACGAAATGCACTCATCCGCCGCTGTGTGCTCCGGAGCCGGGAAGCCGCGACCATATTCATGGCCTTGGTGATCTGCTTGGTCTTTTTGACCCCGGAGATCTTTGTTTTGACTTCCTTGAGCGTTGCCATGAAATCACCTTATTTAGAGTCAGTGTTTGCTAATGATAAGCTCCGGCTACCTTACTTGATGGTGTCCTTGAACTCTTCACCATAAGCCTTAAGAGCATCCTTCAGCTTTGCCTCCAACTCATCGGTAAGCTTCTTTTCTTCGGCAATGCCATTCATGATATCCCCATGACGGGCTTCCAGGAAGGGATGGAGACCCGCTTCATATTTGGGCACCATCTCAAGGGAGTACTGATCCAGATAGCCCTTGGTACCCGCATATATTATGGCCACCTGATTTTCAAGTTTCAGGGGCTTGAACTGGGGCTGTTTCAGAATTTCAACCAGACGGGCACCACGGGTAAGCTGACGCTGAGTAGCTGCATCAAGGTCGGAGCCAAAAGCTGCAAAGGCTTCCAGTTCACGATACTGTGCCAGATCCAGACGAAGGGTTCCTGCCACCTGCTTCATGGCCTTGTCCTGGGCGGAACCACCAACCCTTGAAACGGAAATACCCACGTTTACAGCAGGTCTTACACCGGAGAAGAAAAGATTGGGCTCCAGATAAATCTGACCGTCTGTAATGGAAATAACGTTAGTGGGAATAAAGGCGGCAACGTCACCCTGCTGGGTTTCTACAATGGGAAGGGCCGTAAGGGAACCTGCCCCCAGATCATCGGAAAGCTTTGCAGCACGCTCCAGAAGACGGGAATGGTTGTAGAAAACATCACCGGGGAAAGCTTCACGCCCGGGAGGACGACGAAGCAGAAGGGATACCTGACGGTAAGCCGCTGCCTGCTTGGAAAGATCATCATAGATAATCAGGGCATGCTCACCCTTGTCCCTGAAATATTCGCCCATGGCACAGCCGGAATAGGGGGCAAGGTACTGCAGAGCCGCAGGATCTGAGGCGCAGGCAGAAACCACTGTGGTATACTCCATGGCACCGTTTTCTTCAAGAACGGCAACCACCTGAGCCACAGTGGACTGTTTCTGACCACAGGCCACATAAATACACTTAACGCCACTGTTCTTCTGATTAATGATGGCATCAATGGCCACAGCAGTCTTACCGATCTGCCGGTCACCAATGATAAGCTCACGCTGACCACGACCAATGGGAATCATGGCATCAATAGCCTTAAGACCCGTGTACATGGGCTCATGGACGCTTTTCCTGTCCACAACGCCGGGAGCCACCATTTCAAGACGGCGAGACTCCGTTGCATTTATAGGTCCCTTTCCATCCAGAGGCTGACCCAGGGTATCCACTACCCTGCCCAGCATGGCTTCACCCACCGGCACCTGGGCAATACGCCCGGTACGCTTGACCACATCACCTTCTTTAATGCCAGTATCAGGCCCCATCAGGGCGATCCCTACGTTATCCTCTTCAAGGTTCAGTGCCAGACCGAACACCTGACCGGGAAACTCGATCAACTCAAGGGCCATCGCTTTTTCAAGGCCATACACACGTGAAATACCGTCGCCAACAGACAGGACAACACCGGTTTCGCTGAGCTGTACGCTCTTGTCGAAATCCTTGATTTGCTCCTGGATGATCTGGCTGATTTCTTCCGCTTTGATTTCCATCAGATACCTTCACCCCTCTTAAAAGATTCTCTCAGATTCCGTAACTGGGTTCTGATACTACCATCATAGACCAGATCCCCGACCTTGGTGACAATTCCACCGATAATCCGGGGATCCTCATGCACGTCAAGGACAACCTCCCGGTTTGTCATCCGAACAAGGGCATTGCGGATTCCCGCAACAGCCGTATCGCTCAGGGAAACAGCGGATGTGATCCGCGCACGGGCAATATTCTGAAACTCATCTGCAAGATCCCTGTAGGAACGCTCTACGTCCGCAAGCCTTACAATGCGCCCCTTATCAAAGAGCAAAAGCATGAAAGACTGCATCACCTGAGTCAGGGACATTTTCTGAAGAACCGAGCCAAGAATCTGCCTCCGTGATGTTCGGGCATGAAGAGGATTGGAGAGAATCTGACGCAGGCCCTCATTTTCCTGAAAAACCATACAGACATCCTGCAGCTCCTGCCTGTAAGTATCCATTTGCCCGTCTTCTTTTCCAATTAAAAGCAAGGCTTTGGCATATCGCCTTGCTACCGCAAGATTTTTCACGATGCCACCACCTTTTTAAGATATTCTTCCGTCAGCCGAGCATGATCTTCCGGGCTGATTTTTTCCTGAATCAGAGCCTCCGCCCGCTCCAGGGCTTTTTCCATAACTTCCGCCTGAAGCCCTGCACGAACACGAACAAACTCATGTTCGATATTCCGACGGGCCTGCTCACGCATTTTCTCCGCAGAGGCTTTTGCCTCTTCAAGAATACGTTCCTTTGCAGCCTCGCCCTGTTTTCTGTACTGTTCCAGGATGGATTTAGCCTCGTCTTCCATATTTTCCAGTTGACGACGGTATTCAGCCAGTTCCTGTTCTGCAGCAAGCCTTCGCTCCTCAAGGTCTGCCAGCTGTTTTTCTATTCCGTCAATCCGCCCATTCAGAAATCTGGCAACGGGTTTCCGGAGAAGAAAAAAGAGAATAAGGACAAGGGCCGTAAAGTTCATGACCTTGTAGGTGTCAATGGAACTCCACGACTCTCCTCCATCTCCTGCAGCAAAGGCTACACCTGCACCCATAAAAAAAGCCAGTGCTGCAAAAAACAGTTTTCTACCCTTTGCATTCATAATCAAATCGCCCTCCCGAGAATCTTCTCTGCAATGGCAGAGGCAAAGACGTCTGCCTGGGAGGCAAGAGCCTTCCGGGCCTCTTCAGCTTCCCCTGCAATACGCATGCGGAAGGCTTCAAGATCCTTCTGGATCCCTTCCTGAATCTCGGCTACCCGCTTTTTTTCTTCTGCGCTGACGCTTTCAATTACAGCATCTTTTTCCTTTACTCCACGGGTTCTGGCTTCCCTGATACCAGCCTTCACAGCCTCAAGGCATTCATCACCCTCAGACTGCATCCGTGAAATTGCCGATGAAAGCCCTTCGACCGTATCCCTGCGTTTTGCAAGGATTTGCCGTATGGGTTTGTACAGCACTGCGTTCAGCACAACGATCAGCACAACAAAGTTGAGGATCTGGACTCCTAAGGATCCGTCCACGCTGATGTTCATAAATGCCCTCCAGAATTCGTGCGTTCCAGACCTTTTGCGTATCTGTGCCTTCACCGGACGGATATACGGATCACCGGACATCTGTCGAATCGCACAGCCATAAACTTAATCGAGGCTTCCTACCACTGAAAAGCCAAAAAAGTCAAAGATTTTTTCAAAAATTCCTGATATTTTAAGCATATTTTAGCATCAAACCTCCTTTTTCAATGTTTTTTAAAAAACTTGCACTTACTCTTCAAAAACATCCGTTTCATCTGCTTTGCAGAAAAAAAGCATCAATCCGAAAGAAACCTGCGCATGCTGATATTCAGCAGAATACCAATACCCAGCAATGTGGTTACAACAGAAGATCCTCCGTAACTCACCATGGGCAAAGGAACCCCCACAACGGGCAGAAGGCCCATAACCATGCCCATGTTTATAAATATATGCCAGAAATTCATGGCCGTAATTCCCACAGCCAGAAATGTTCCAAAGGAATCCCGACAGCGATAGGCAACATTAAGGCTCCATGCCAGAAAAAGCAGGTAGAGGAAAAGCAGCACGCTGCACCCCACAAAGCCCCACTCCTCCGCCAGTACAGATAGAATAAAGTCTGTATGCTGTTCCGGAAGAAAATCCAGGGCATTCTGAGTACCCCCCAGAAACCCCTTACCAAACAACTGACCTGATCCAATGGCAATTTTTGATTGAATAATGTGATACCCGGTACCCAGCGGATCCCTACCAGGATCAAGAAAAGTCAGAATTCTGTTTTTCTGATAATCCTTTAAAAAAAGCCAGACCATAGGAGCTGCTGCCATTGTAGCAGCCAGAAGACCCCAGAAAGTACTTCGCTTCAATCCCACAAAAAGCGTCAGGCTTCCGCCAATAACAAAAAGAAGCAGGGCTGTGCCCAGATCCGGTTGCTGAACAATAAGTAAAAAAGGAATAAGAATCAATAAAAATGGCTGAATCAGATCCTTAAAACCCAGGCCTCCATCCATAAAAATTTTTGCAAAATATCTTGCAAGAACGATACATATGGCGATTTTCATCAGCTCAGAAGGCTGAATACTGACCGGTCCCAGAATCAACCAGCGTCTGGCCCCCCCACCGTAACGACCAAAAACCATAACAGCAATCAGAAGAAGAATACAGCCTGCATAAATAACAAGGCCCCACTGGTCAAAACGCTTATAGTTCACCAACATGGAGACAACCATAAGCCCGCCACCGATGGCAAACCATAAAAGCTGCCTCAACAGAAGACCTTCCTGCGAGGTATTCCCTCCCGCATTCACGGCACTGTAAAGAATACCGATCCCCATGGCGCCCAGAATCAGGGTCAGGATCAGAAGCCCCCAGTCAAAATGAGTAATCAGTCTTCTGTCGAACATCACCCTTCCTTCAGCACTTTCAGCCCGTTCATTACCCCCATGAACATCAGTACATCCGCCAGAGGACAAAAAAACAGATCAGCTAAAATACACCCCGCATCATGCAAACTCATTTTTCTCCTGACCCAACAAGGTAACTCCGCATCACTTCCGCAGCAATGGGAGCCGCCACTCTGGCTCCCCCTTCACCATGCTCCACAATCACAGCCACAGCTATCCTGGGATCATCATAGGGTGCAAAGGCAACAAACCAGGCATGAGGCTCAAAACCCGGCCTTGAAGAAGTCTCCTCCTCTTCTGTTCTGCGGCTGAGAACCTGAGCCGTACCTGTTTTTCCACCCATATCAAACTCGGAGGTCCGGATACCCCGGGCTGTCCCCTGCGGGGCATGCACAACATCCCTCATGGATAGTCTCACCAGCTCCAGATTCTCAGGACTTACGGGCAGGCGGCCGGTCACCTCCGGTGTAAAAGGCCGCACAACCTCTCCCCCCGCCTTCCGGATTTCAAGGGCAACCTGAGGCCGGTACAAAATCCCTCCGTTACCCAGAGCAGCTGCCATCAAAGCTGCCTGCATGCAGGTAGCCAAATTGTAGCCCTGTCCGATGATGACAGAAAGGGTTTCGCCTGCCTGCCATGAAACGCCAGTTCTGCGTCGTTTCCAGGCAGCCGTCGGCACCAGTCCCGCCTCTTCATGGTCAAGATCCACGCCAGTTCTCCGGCCAAACCCCGCAGCCCTTGCATACCAGGCAAGCCTGTCAACCCCCAGACGCTGGGCAACATTATAAAAATATACGTCGCAGGAGCGCTCCAGGGCTTCCCGCAAATTCAAATTTCCATGACCGGTTCTCCTCCAGCAACGAAAATCCCGGTCTCCGAAACGTAAGGAACCGGAACAGAAAAAACGGGTTTCACTGTCCACAACTCCTTCTTCAAGGGCTGCAATGGCAGAAATCATCTTATAAGTTGATGCAGGCGGATATAAGCCCTGAATTGCTTTATTTTCCATGGGACGATGGGGATTTTGTGCAAGGGATCGCCATTCATCCGTGCGGATACCTCTGGCAAAAAGGTTCTGATCAAAGGAAGGGCTGGATACCATTGCAAGCACCTGACCATTGGTGGGATCCAGTGCAACAACAGCCCCGACCCGGTCTTTCATGAGATCTTCCGTACGGCCCTGCAGATCCCTGTCCAAAGCAAGATAGAGACTTCCACCAGGTTTCGCAGGTACGGTCTGCAGAATACGTATCACCTGCCCACGGGCATTCACTTCCACCTGACGCCCGCCCCGTTCCCCCCGGAGTACTGCATCATACACCCTTTCAGCCCCTGTTTTACCAATAAAGTCACCACCCCTGAGATCCTTGTTCTCAGGCCGCTGGAGTTCATTCGAACTGACCTCTCCAAGATAACCTATGAGGTGAGCTGCAAGGCCCGGATACATATACTGACGCCTGGGTTTGGCTTCTATGCGTACACCCGGCAGATCATAACGCCTGGCACTGATAAGCCCAACAGCATCCCTGTCCAGATCCTGACGAAGAAGAACAGCCCTGAAACCCGGCCCCCGCTGGCTTTCAAGGCGACTTTGAAAATCAGAAACGGCAATTCCGGTAAGATCAGAAAGCCGTTCCAGCACCTCGATGATATTTCCGGCGTCACCAGGAACAATCATAAGATCATAAGCGGGCCTGTTATCCACCAGAAGGGTCCCGTGGCGGTCATAGATAAGTCCCCTGTGGGGAGGAATACTCTGAAGGCGGATACAGTTATTTTCGGAAAGGCGGGCATACTCATGGCCCTGAAAAATCTGGAGATAAAAGAGGCGCATCAGCAGCAGCAGAAAAAACCCAGCTGCAATGGCAAATAAAATCATGAGCCTGCGACGGTATCCGTCCGTCTCCTTGCTTTTTAAATATTCAAGATCGGATACCATTTTCTTCCTTTTCCACCAAAACACCTGCCCTCATCCTAAAACCAGCCCCCTACAGGGGCCTGCCCGAGAAAAAATCCGACAGTGTAGAATTTTTTCCACGCTGCCGGAACAAAAATCCCTGCATTTTTCGAAATAAGGTCAGAAACAGAGGGCAAACAATAAAGGCTGTAATTATCTGTAAAGCAGTAAACCGGAAAGCATCGGCAAAAAGCCCCTCTCCATGGACTCTGAAGGCAAGGGAAAGTACCGTAAACAAATTTTCAAGGAGGATACCAGCCAAAACAGCAAGAAAAGGGAAAAAAGGGCTAGTAGTCCGCAGAAACCCCCCTAGCCATCGAACCATGCAGAAGATCCAGAGGAAAGAAAAAAGATAAATACCAAAAACCCCTCCGGACAAACCATCGAGAACAAAACCTGCTATAAAGATAAGAACAAGACCCGGAGCAAAATCCGCATCCAGCCCAAGATACACCACATACACCAGCATGGGACTGCAGATGGGATAGCCTGTAAAAAAAACCGTCATGCCAAGGGTAAAAAAAGAAAGAACAGCATAATGCAGGACCAGAGTCATGACAGAGGCTCTTCCTGAGACTCCATATCATCTGCCTCTTCTTCATCGGGGAGCAGAAGAATCATCACTTCCTCAATACGTTCAAAATCCACAAAAGGCTGTATCATCACATCCTGAAAAATCCCCTCATCACCACGGACAACACCATCAACCCATCCGATGCGCAAACCCTTGGGATAAATACCGTCCAGACCGGAACTTACCACCACATCCCCTTCTGCAATATCATAGCGCCGCAGGGCATAGGAAAAAGAACAGAATGAGGCTCCGGAACCTTTAACCACACCTCTGGCACGGGTTCGCTGCACCAGGGAATCCACACCACTCATACGGTCTGTAACCAGAAGAACCTTTGAATATTTTCCTGCAACCTCAATAACCTGTCCCACGATGCCATCGGGAACTACCACAGGAAGCCCTGTACGCACTCCATCCCTCCATCCCCTGTTAACAATGAAGGTCTTAAACCAGGGTGAAGGGTCCTTACCGACGATTTCTGCCACAAGTACTTCTCTGTCTTCACCTTCCCTGAAATTGAGAAAGCTGCGGAGGCGCTCATTGGCCATGGCCAGTTCAAGGTATTCATTTTCCTTTTCCCGTGCCAGAGCAAGCTCCTTTCGAAGCAGCTCATTTTCACGGGCCTGACGTACAGAGTCAAAATAAATACGCCACAGGGAACCAGCACCCTGAATCAGCTTTGTGGCCCCATACTGAAGGGGGCCCACCAGGGTCAGGGTAAGCGAACCCGCTCCCTGCGCCACCGGGCGGGGATGTTTCCCGCTCAACACCAGAGAAATAAGGGTGGCAGCCAGCAGGACAAAAAATACACTGAAGAAAACAAACCTGCGAGAGAACATAGTTTCAGGGAAGCATAACCTGCCGGAGGATTTCAATACTGTCCAGGGATAATCCTGCCCCCTGAGCAACGGTAGACAGGGGATCTTCGGTCACCGTAATGGGCAGACCGGTTTTTTCCCGAAGCAGTTTATCCAGATTTTTAAGAAGAGCCCCACCACCGGTCAGCACAATGCCCCTATCCACGATATCTGCGGCAAGCTCCGGGGGCGTCTGTTCCAGAGCAATCTTTACGGTTTCCACGATTGCCTCAATCTGCTCGGAAATGGCCACCCGAATTTCTTCCGAATCAATGGCAAGGATTTTCGGTATACCCGAAACAAGATCCCGACCCTTAACTTCTATGGTTTCCAGATTATCAGGGTCCGGATAGGCATTGCCAATGGTGGTTTTAATAATCTCTGAAGTCCGCTCACCAATCAGCAGATTATATTTACGTTTAATATACTGCATGATGGCATCATCCATCTTATCACCGGCCACACGCAAAGAACGGCTGTACACAATGCCAGCAAGGGAGATGACCGCTACTTCCGTTGTACCTCCGCCAATATCCACCACCATGTTACAGGTAGGTTCCGTGATGGGGAGGCCTGCTCCAATGGCTGCAGCCATGGGTTCTTCAATCAAAAAGACCTCTCTGGCACCGGCGGATTCCGCAGACTCCTTCACGGCACGCTTTTCCACAGGCGTAATTCCCGAAGGCACGGCAATAACAATTCTCGGACGCACAAAGGTTCTGCGGTTATGCACCTTGTGGATAAAATGGCGCAGCATGGCTTCGGTGACTTCAAAATCAGCAATCACCCCATCCCGCATAGGACGTATGGCCACAATATTACCGGGCGTACGACCCAGCATATTTTTAGCTTCCTGCCCTACGGCCAGCACCTTGTTCTTATGACGGTTATCAGTACGTACGGCAACCACGGAAGGCTCACTGAGAACAATCCCTTTGCCTTTTACATAAACCAAAGTATTGGCCGTTCCAAGATCAATGGCAAGATCGCTGGAAAAAACACCCAGAATGGAATCCAGAAAAAGATTCATTACTCCTCTTTTCTACAAAAATATGGCTTTTCATCCCCGGACAATGCTGGGAAAAGACCTTGACAGATAACTGATTGGATCTGAAAAACAGGATTTTCCGACACTCAGCCCCTCTAAATAAACAGCAAAGGGACACCCTGCATGAGGTAAAAAGCCGGAAATGACTAAATTGAAGGAACATTCATAAAACAAGAGTAAGGCACCTTAAAAAAACACCTTGGCCCCTGTCTTGATTCATGCTTTCGCTACCAAAAATAACGAATGTTTACAAGAAAAATTAAGCCAGCCCAAAGGTTCTCATCACGCAATCATGGAAACAGGGGCGGAAAGATCGTATCTTCCAGTTAAGCTCGCCATAATAAACACGGTTGCTTAAAAGTACCACAATAATTTTATTTTTCATATCCATCCACAAGGATGTACCGGTAAAACCCAGATGCCCTGCCGTACTTTTGGAAAAAAAACTGCCACAGGAAGACTTCATACCGGATGGACGGTCAAATCCCAAAGGACGCTTCCCGTCTTCCGGCCAGTAAATAAAGCGGTGCAAAACAGAAGCAGGCAGCCAGGAAGACAAGCCATACCAGGCTTCCATCAGAGCATGTCCCACCTCTCCCACACCGGCAGCGGTTCCGAAAAGTCCGGCCTGACCGTCCACGCCTCCCATAAAAGCAGCGTTTTCATCGTGTACTTCACCCGTAAGTAAACGTTTCCGTACCTGGCTCTCTCCGGTACATACACAATCCGGTCCGGCCCCACCCGTCAGGGCAGGGAAAAAGATTTTTTTCTCCGCTCCAGATGGAAGTGCGGCCATCACTCTGGGCCCGAAAGCCTCTCCCGTCACCTTTTCCACCACCTCTTTCAACAGCATAAATCCAAGATCACTATACAGGGTCTGCTCTCCCGGACAGAACTCAAGGGGAGTATTCCGTATCAGGCTAAGCCTTTCTTTCCTTCGCAGAGATTCAGGAACATCTTTCAGCTCCTGATAAAAGGCTCTGTGGGCAGGAAGCCCGGAGCTATGCTGCAAAAGATGATGGAGACGAATTCCTTCCCGCTCCTTACCATCCCGCCACTCCGGCAGGTAATACCACAAAAAGTCTTCCGGAGAGATGCTGCCCTCTGACACCAGATGCATCAAAACCGGAGTTGTGCCAAGAACCTTGGTCAGGGAGGCCAGATCAAAAATACTTCCCCCAGTTACCGGCACACCGGCTTCAGGATCAAGGGAACCGGCATTTCCCTCATAAACACACTGCCCATCCACGCCCACCCAGGCCGAAACGGCAGAAAAAACCTTTTCATCAACACCTTCCTTTAAAAGATTATCAAGGGACTCCATGGTTCCACTCCCAGCTAAGATGGGCTGCCCCGGTATCCAGACAGGCCCTGGTACCCAGCATCAGAGGCTGGTTTCTGTCACCATGCCCCAGGGGAAGGCCGTATACCACAGGCATTCCTTCGGGAAGAAAGGTAAGGATACGCTCATAAATCTGTGCTTCATTCCCGCAACCGGTAAAATTTCCCAGAAGCAGGCCGGAAACCGCCTTCAGCACACCTGCCATGGCAAGATGACAGAACATACGATCAATACGGTAAGGAGCCTCATTCACATCCTCAAGAAAAAGAAGGCTCCCGGTAAAATCAGGACACCATGGGGTTCCCATGAGATGGCAGATCATGGAAAGATTTCCGCCCATTAGTCTGCCCACAGCCCTTCCCGGCTGCAACACCCTTTTCCAGCCCATGAACATGGGCTGCCCCCCTTCCCATTCAAGGGCCCCAAAGGCAGCATCCCTGTCCATGGATGGGAGTTTTCCAAGCTGGGTAAGAACCGGGCCGTGAAGGGCAGCCATACCACATTGTCCCATCAGAAAAAAAAGAAGTGCCGTCCCGTCACTAAACCCCATCACCCTTTTGGGGAAAGATGCAATGATCCCTGCATCAAGCTTAGGAAAAAGCCGGGTACAGCCATACCCTCCACGGGCCATCCAGATGGCATGAATATCAGGGGCCTCAAAAAAATCCATCAGGGTCTGCGCCCGGAGAGTATCCGAACCCGCAAACCCCAGAGCGTCTTTAATATACACCTGATCCGCCACTTTAACGGCATAGCCTCTGGACCGTATTTCCGCCAGCCCGACCTCCAGAGCTTCGGGGTCCGGAGCTCCGGCAGGAGCAATCACACCGATACAGTCTCCGGGAAAAATGGGTGACGGAAGAATGCATGGCTCAGTAAAAACAGGACCTATGCCATCTTCTGTATTTTTTTTTACAGGGAGGGACATTTTTTATTCCTTATTGCTTGACAGTCTCAGAGGCCAGTGGTAGACATGCTCTCGTTTTGTGTCGGGGCGTAGCGCAGCCTGGTAGCGCACTAGCATGGGGTGCTAGGGGTCGGAGGTTCAAATCCTCTCGCCCCGACCAAACAATTTAAAATAAAAAGCCAATCCTTAAAAGGGTTGGCTTTTTTGTTTTCACAATCCTTCCCTTGCCACAGCAAAGGCAGACCATGCCTGCTGAGTGGGCATAACCTCCAGATGATTGATATTCACATGCTCAGGCTGCAATGTCACCCATCCCACAATATCTGCTATGTCAGCAGCGGTAAGGGCTTTCACCCCGTCATAGGTGGCTGAGGCTTTTTCCGATGCACCCTTGAAACGCACAAGGGAGAACTCCGTCTCTGCCATGCCCGGCGCAATATTGGTTACCCGCACACCTGTTCCCTGAACATCGCAGCGAAGATTCCTTGAAAACTGTTCCACAAAAGCCTTGGTGGCACCGTAGGCATTTCCTCCGGGATAGGGCCAGCTGCCTGCCACTGAACCCATATTAACAATATGCCCCCGTCTGCGTGCAGTCATCCCCGGAAGTATCTTCCTTGTCATGTATAAAAGACCTTTAATATTGGTATCCACCATAACTTCCCAGTCATCCATATCCGCTTCATGAGCCGGTAAAAGCCCCAGAGCCAGACCCGCATTGTTCACAAGGATATCCACAGAGGAAAAATCCTCGGGAATCCCGTCAAGGGCCTTTTCCACAGCCTTTCTGTCCCGGACATCCAGTTGCATGATATGAACAGGAACACCCAGCTCCTCCGCCAGCCTTTCCAGACGGTCCCGCCTGCGTGCAGACAGAATCAGGGAAAATCCCCTTACTGCATACCATCGGGCACAGGCTTCACCAAATCCAGATGAAGCACCTGTAATTAAAACCGTTTTCTTGTCCATCTTCTGCCTTCCTTTCCTCCATACTTCTGCTCCCGGGATTTTTTCCCGGACAAATGAATCAAATCACCCATTGCAGAACAAAACATGGTTTTGTATGGTTTATGAAAATTCTTTCTCTTCTTCTTTCTTCCCTCCCGTTGTGCGGGGCGATTTCATCAGCGGATCGCCCCTTTTTCTTTTCCCCCTTTATTATAAGGACTGAAAAATGGACGACTTCAGAGAAAAAAGAAAAGATGTACGTCAGAATTATTTCAGCCCTGTCGTGTACACAACCCAGGATCAGGAATACAGAGAATACATTCTGGATATCAGCGGTGGTGGCGTTTTTATCAAAACCCGCAACATTCTCCCCCCGGACACGGAAGTCAATCTCTTCCTGCCCTTTCCCGGCGGAAATTACATCAGCCTCCTCGGAGTCGTGGTCCGATCCGGAGAAAAGGGCATTGCGGTTCAGTTCCACAATGAGGATCTGGAACTTATCCACTCCCTGCAATCAATGGTGGAAAGCCTCCACCTCCTTGAGGGATAACAGCAGAGGGGGGCCATGCACCTGCACATAGCCCCCCCTTTTTTCAGATATCCATTCCCCAGTGCTTCAGCATAGCAACACCGCCAAACACCGTTACATTATCCTTATGTCCCTTGGCCCTCAAATTCAGCTGAGCTTCATAGGATCTCACACCCGTATTACAGATCAGCACAAGGGGCTTGCCTTCGGGGAGCTCATCCAGCCTTCCGAGAAGCTCATCCTGGGGAATTCCTTTCCAGATACCGGGATACTTTTCCTCATAGACCTTTGCATCAGCCTTTGCCCGACAGTCAATGAGACAAACATCCCCCCTTTTTATTTCTTCCCACCGTTCAGCAAATTCTTCACAGCCAATGGGATGCATACGATCGTCCAGAATATTATCCGCCACATTGGCAAGGGCATTTACAATATCCATTGCTGAAGAAAAAGGCGGTGAATAGGCAAATTCAAGGTTGGAAATATCCTCCACCTTTGGTTTCCGGGCGAGCAGGGCTGCAACGGCATTGATGCGCCCCACCGTAGCATCGCCCTTGCTTCCTGAACCCTGAATACCCAGAACCTGGCGGGTACTGCGATCCACCACCAGCTCCAGATACATCAATTCCTTTGTGGGATAAAAATGTGCCCTGTCCAGCTGGCACATCCGCACACTGATGGCGTCAAAACCTTCTTCCAAGGCCCTTTTGAGGGTCAGCCCCGCACCACAGAGGCAGGTTTCAAAAAGCTTGACCACAAAACTGCCCACCACAGGCGGAGAAACGGAATTCTTCCCGGCAAGATTGTCACCAATTACCCGACCCTGACGGTTGGAAAGGGAACCCAGCGGATAGTATCCCGGCTTACCCGTAATTGCATTGGGCACCAGCACACAGTCTCCGCCCGCATAGATGTCGGGGTCTGTGGTACGCATGTGATCATCCACCAGAATCCCGCCATTAAAGCCAACTTCCAGACCTGCCGCAGCAGCCAGTTCTCCATTGGGCAGAATACCCGCCGCAATAATAACAATATCCGCCTCAAGGGTTTCCTTATCCGTCACCACACGGGCAACCCGGCCATCCTCGCCCTCAAAACGGACAACGCTTTCCCCAAGACGAAAAACAACACCCTGTTTTTCCATATGGGACTGGGCCATTTTAGCCAGTTCCGGTCCCACAAAGCCGGGCATGATCTGATCGGAAATTTCCACCACCGTTGTATCAAGACCCCACATATCCGCGAGGGCCTCGGCCATTTCAAGCCCGATAAAACCCGCACCCACCACAACAGCGGTTCCTGCCTGCCCGGAAGCAATGGCAGATTTAATGGCGATGGCATCCCTCAGGGAACCCACGCTGTAAATACCACCAAGCTTTTGACCTTCAATCTTAAGATCCCTTACCCTTGAGCCCGTGCCGATGACCAGTTGATCATAGGGCAGAAGAGAACGGGTTCCATCCATTTTTTCAATTTCTATCTTTTTTTCATTCCTGTGAATGGCTGTTACACGGGTCCGGGTCATAACATCAATATCTTTACAGTCTTTGAAAAAACGCTCATCCCGCAGCATATGAAAACTTGTACTCTGCAACTCGGATGCATCCGCAACATCCCCCGACACATAATAAGGTATACCGCAGCCCCCGTAGGAAATATGTTCATCCTGATCAATGAGCAGCACTTCAGCATCAGGCTCCAGACGCTTCAGGCGGCAGGCCGCCTTGGATCCCAGAGCCACGGCACCAACAACAAGCACTTTTTTTCCCATGTCAAACTTTCCTTTCTTCAATCCTTATGAAAAGCGGACAGAAACCATAAGCCCTGCCAGCCTTTTTTATGCCCGGCAGATGCTGCCGGACCTTCAATTTATTATCTGATGACCAGGTTCTTTCAGCCATAGGAGCCTGAATAATAAAAACCCATTAAAAAATCCTGCGTCTTCCAGCATCCATATCTGAGATCCAATCATGGCCTGATGCACAGGAAAAATAAAGACCATGGCGGCATTTTTTTCCCATTGCCAAAGCATGCCATCCTGTTTTTCACAGGCTTTTAATCATCATAAAACTAAAATCCAGAAAAGAAACAAGCACTCTTCGCCCCAGCAAGGACATTGGCACCATACTTGCTTAAATAAAACACAGCAAACATAAAAAAAGAGCCCAAAGGGCTCTGAAGGATACAATATAAGGGGAGCTGCCATGATCTCAGGAATTCAAGCCTATCAGAAAAATGATCATCCACTGACAGAACGCAGTGAGGACCGCAGGGTTCAGGGGCTTGCTCCTGCAGCAGCTTCAGACAAAACAAAGGAATCCGCAGGCACAGACAGGCGTATGGATCGGGTGACACTTTCACCTGAAGTCGAAGCAGCAAAGCTCAGGGAGAGCCTTGGCCTGCCCATCCGTGGTAAAATAACCAAAGAAATCATGGAAAACAGCCGCAAAGCCATAGAAGAAACCGTTCACCAGCAGATTGCCCAGGCCCGCCAGAAAGCAGGAATCCCTGAAGATGCCGAAGTAATGGTCCGCCTTACGGCCAAAGGAGATATCCGTGTAAACTCAGGAGTAAAAGGTTCATGGGAGCTTGAAAAAGGGCTTCAGGAAGACAAGGATTTCAAAGCAACCCTGGCCTCCCTTGGCATGCATCAGGGCCTTAACTCTCTGGGACAGACAGGAAAACAGGAAGCCAGGCAGCAATTCAGCGCTTTTTTCGATGCCGGAGAAGAACGCTCCCTTTCCGTTATCAGTCGGGAATACAACAACCTGCGCCAGAACTCTGACCCTCTACAGGCCCTTGTTCATCAGGCACAAAAACAGCATCCTGAATTCACCTTCAGACACGAAAATGTCTATGCCTGAGACCTGTGACGGAAAAAAACATCAGATACGGATAAAATATTAATTGTTCAGCACAATTTTATAAGTTCCATATCTGCCAGAAAAATGCAAAGACCCCCAAGCTATTTGCCCGTGACGCAATCTTATTCGGTAGCTTCTTGACCTGTGCGGAAGCGGCAAAAACTCACCACCACAGGCAGAACAGGCTTTTGGTTACCATGGCAGACTCAAGTACGCTGCCTTTGTGGCGGTTCAGACAGTTTGCCGCTTCTTTCGCACAGGCCTGCAAAGCTCTGATCCGAAACGATTGCAACGTCACTTGCAAATAGCCAGGGGGCCTTGCAGTGATGCTGAGCCTATAAAATTGAGCATTCAACTTTCAGAATAACATGTGCTGAACAATTCCGTTAAATCCAACTTAAACCTTCAAATCCAGATGATGCACGGTCCCGGCCCGGCCTGTTTCAGTAAGAACAATACCGGAACTCTGGATGCGTCCACCCTTTTCTCCACCCACATCCATGGGTGTTGCCACCCGGAAAAGTCCTATGGCACCTATTCCCATGTCACTAAGAGATTTTCCCCTGCCATTGGTTCCATCTTCCGGATGCCAGATACGCAGCTTTGAGAAAACCGGATCTCCGGAATCTATCCAGCCATTACCATCACTGTCGTATGCGGCAAGGTCGGCAAAGCCATCACCGGAGCTGGTACCAAAAAGCTCACTGCCGTCATCAACCCGACCATTGTCGTTTTTATCCAGAAATAAAAATCCTGCCCCCTTAGAAGGCATGGCAAGGGATTCTTCCTTCCCGTCTCCGGTAAGATCAAAGGTGAAACGGGCATCACCCATAGTAACAGGCCCGCTCAGGGAAATAACCAGAGGGTCCACAAAGTTAACCTGCCTTGCCACAAAACTTTCTTCCTTACGGGACTGCATCTGCATCACAGAAAAACTTATCTTCCGGCCATCGGCGGTCATCACTTCACCTTCGGCCATAAAAATACTTTCCTGTTCCATGCGCGTATAAATGGTTTCTTCTATATGAAAGGCAGAACCCGGACCACCCGAAAGGACGTCTCTGGGAAATTCTGCCACAGGTTCAGGCCTGAAAAAGGGAATATCCGGTTTTTTCCCGGTAAGGGCGTTCAAAATCATCTGCACCAGACGTTTACTCATATCCAGATCCAGATGCTTCAAACCCGCTTCAGGCACAGGGGCAGACTTAAAAAAAAGCCCCCTGCCCTTCAAGCCTCTTTGGGAAGAATTTTCTTCCTCTACGGGTGCATGTACCACCATACGCATGGTACGCCTTGTCTGTACTTCCTGACGGGAAATACCCGCCATCTGAAGGGATGTAGATACTATATGCATGGCCGCCTCCTTTCGGGAATCCATGGTCCCATGTTTCCCTTATATCGGTCGGCTCCCTCAGAAGCTGAATCTTTTATCTGCTGCCTGCTTTTAGGGCTGCTTCCGTAAATAAATTTACCCGGAAGATGCCCCTTCTCACCCGGCTCCTCGCTTCAAGAACCTAAGCCACCTCCCCAAAGGAAAAGTGCTTAGGTGTCTGCACTTCAGAAACTGAACTAAAGCAGCCGAAGATTCCAGTTCCACAGGCCGGGGCGCTTTCGGAATTCCATCCCCTTTGGAAGAATTTCTTCCATATGTACAAAATATCTGTACCCTGCCCTTTCCAGCTCAACTTTTTTTTCACGGATATCATACTGCCAGTCCGGGAAAAGCCACTGATTCTCTCCATACTTTCTACCCCAGAGTTTTTCATCCATGGGGCTGATAAGGCTTTCACCGGGTTCCAGAACACTGATCCTCGAAATGGCAAGGGGCCAGCATCCGGATAAAACCGCTCCCACAGGCAGAGGACTCCCTGCTGCAAAGGCCAGAAAATCTTCCCCGCTCAGTTCGGGACTGGCAAAAACACCTGAAAAACCAAGATCACCCAGCACGCCGACCGCCAGAGGATTCGCCACATTGCAAAAAGGTCCGGCCCAGAGTTCAAGCCCCGCTTTTTTTCCAAAAAATCCCATCTGCCATGGTGCATTGAGAACAAAACGACGAGCCCCCCTGTGCAGCAGTCCATCAATGGCTTTTTTCCAGTTTTCAGACCCTTCCGGCCAGGTTGCAGGGTCCAGCCACCACCAGATATGGGCCACAGCCCCAGGTGCCACCTTTGCCGGTCTTTCCGGATCCACCCACAGGGCAGTTTCCTGCCCCCGTCCTCCGGTACTTCCGGGTTTTCTCTGCAAGAGCATATCCCTTGCAGCTCCACTTTTTTTAAAAGGACGGGGCAGCACCAAGTGACGGGTGCCGGGTCTCGGCTCCTGCGTCTCCACAGTCTCAAGTTCCTGTGAAAGCCTTTGAATCTGAGCCATCAGCTCCGGCTCCCTCCGGTCCACAAGAAATGCTGCGGCCCCTGCGACGGGCCGCTTTCCTCGATCGGCCTTCAGATGGAATTTCCCTCCTTTAGGAATGCTGCGCCGTACCCGGACAATAAGATGCCCACCCTCCCCCTCATACCCTATGCGGATCAAATCTCCGGCCAGAAGGGGAACCCTTGGGACAATGAACAGCTCCTTTGCCCCACCCTTCACCCGCCCCAGCAAAAACCCGGAGCCGGTTTCTCCTTCGGAAGAAACAGGATGCCAGGGCCTGTGGGGCAAAAAACGATAGTGCATGGAAGGCCTCCCCAGAGCCATATCCAGAAGGGCCAAAGCATCTTTTTTTCTACCGGGAATATCCCGCTCATCCCTCAGCATCCGGTAAGCCGTGGTGGTGTAATGCACATAATGGGGGCCTTTTTTACGGCCTTCTATTTTCCAGCATCCCACCTCGGGAATATCCCCCAGCACCTTGGTCAGCACATCCAGACTCAGATCCTGCATGGAAAAATAGCGGCCCGACTCTGCGGCTCCCTTTTTCTTTCTGTAAATACGGCGGCAGGGCTGAACACAACGGCCCCTTAAACCGGATTTCCCACCAAGGTAACTGCTCCAGTAACAGCGCCCGGACACAGCGTAACAAAGAGCTCCATGGACAAAAGCCTCCAGATTCATGCCTTCGGGGCAGGCTGCAGCCATCAGACGCAGGGCGTCCACATCCAGCTCTCTGGGCATCACAACCCTTGAAAAACCGAGCTTTCTGGCAACAGCCAGGCCTTCAGGAAAGCTTAAGTTGGCAAGGGTGGAAAGGTGCAGCTCCCCTGCATAGTCCACCTGCCGGGCCAGAGAAACAAAGGCCGGGTCCTGAACAATCAGAGCATCCGGCATCACATCTCTGGCAAGGCGCTCCACAAGGTGAAAAGCCTTTTCCACCTCATCGGGCTTGATTTCATTATTGAGGGCCACATAAACCCGGATATTGCGGTCATGGGCAAGGGATGTAAGCGCTGCAAGCTCTGTAATGGAAAAGTTGTCCGCCTCCATTCGTGCGGAAAAAGCCTTCAGGCCGCAGTAAATGGCATCCGCCTCTGCAGCAATGGCTGCAAGGAAGCTGTCACGATCCCCGGCAGGGGAAAGAATCATGGGTAAATCAGGGTTTTCTTCATGGGTCATTATACACATCTTTCAAATATGATGGTCTCGCAAAAGATCGAATTACGCCAGCACAGCACTCAATATATACTAAACAAGTGATGTTGCAATTCAATATAGGGTATTCTTAAAGGTAGTATTTGGATTTTTTGCGAACATATCAATACTAAAACTCTACATAAAAATTCTCATAACAATAATTTGTGGCCTGAATATAGCCATGCACAGAACCGCAGTCAAAACGTCTGCCCTTAAACCTGTAAGCAATGACACAGCCGGACTTTGCCTGCTGAAGCAAGGCATCGGTTATCTGGATTTCACCATTTTTACCCGGAGGTGTTTTCTCAAGTATGTCGAAAATATCCGGAGTAAGGATATAGCGACCAATGATGGCAAGATTACTGGGGGCTGTTCCCGGTTCCGGCTTCTCCACCATATCTTCCACAGACACCAAAGTATCTGTCAGGGCCTTTCCGGCAATCACTCCATATTTATGGATTTCACCTTCCGGCACCTCTTCCACTGCAACAATGGAACAGCGGAACTGTTTATAAAGTGCCACCATTTGGGCAAGAACGCCTTCTTCCGGGTGGATACAGAGATCATCAGCCAGCAGTACCGCAAAGGGGTTATCGCCCACCAAAGCACGCCCCGTAAGAATGGCATGCCCCAGCCCCTTCATCTCCCGCTGGCGAATATAGGTAAAGTTGGCTTTATCGAGGATCGCACGGATATCCGCCAACAGCTCTTCTTTTCTGGTGCCGGAAATCTGGTGTTCCAGTTCATAATTCATGTCAAAATGATCGAGGATAGCATTTTTCCCGCGACCGGTAACAATGCACATATCTGTCATACAAGCCTGAAGAGCCTCTTCCACACCATACTCAATCAGAGGCTTATTAACGATGGGCATCATCTCTTTGGGCATGGCCTTGGTTGCAGGCAAAAAACGGGTTCCGTAGCCTGCGGCCGGGAAAAGACATTTTTTAATCATGAAATCCTCTCCAAACAAAAGAATCTAAAAATCCAGGCTTTGTTACCATCCGCCACACTTAATTGATATTTACAAAACGCTTAAAACAACCTAGCATGGATATTGGCTATAACAATGAAATATCAACAAAATTTCATAGAAACAAGAACGCTGTCAAACATAATAAAATGAAACAATAAAAATCTATAACCACCATGAAACGGCTATGGTATTAAACGATAAACAGGATCTCCAAATGAAAACCCTTCCCCCCGCAGGCGCTGAAAGGCGCAAACACCCAAGATTCAGAGCCCTTCCCAATACGGTTGCCATTCTTAACTCAAATCCCATACGCATCGGGCAGGTTCTTGACATCAGCGATGATGGCCTTTCATTTTCCTATGTATCCAACCTGCATTGGCCAGCCAAATCTCCGGACACCAACGAAGCTCTAATACTGAGCTGTAAAAATCTCTACTTCCGGCTGCAGTCTCACCAGTACTCCATTGTTGCAGACCAGAGTTTTGAGCCAGCCATGTCCTTCTCTCATATTCCCATCCGCAGAATGTCTCTTATATTATCCAACCTGAATCCAAAAGAACAAGGGATGCTTAAAGAATACCGCAGGAATGGCTGAAGAACCAGTTTCATAACCTCAGATCTGCCTCTTCTGCCGTCAGGACATACTTCAGATCATAGAGAACATGATCCTTTCTGCCCAAAGACCGGATGGCTGTAGACCCCATCTCCCGGAACTGCTGATGGGCTACGGCAAGAATAACACCGTCATAGAGACCCTGTTCAGGGCTTGTCACGGTACTGATGCCGTATTCTTCAAAAGCCTCTTCCGGATTCACCCATGGATCATACACATCCACATTCACGCCGTAATCGGAAAGCTCCTGCATAATATCAACGATGCGGGTATTCCGCAGATCCGGGCAGTTTTCCTTGAAGGTCAGCCCCATTATCAGCACCCGTGACCCGGCCACATGGATACGCTTTTTCATCATGGCCTTTACAAGCTGGGAAGCCACGTATGGTCCCATGCCATCGTTGATGCGCCTGCCCGCCAGAATCATGGCAGGATGATAGCCTATGGCCTGAGCCTTATGGGTAAGGTAGTAGGGATCAACACCAATGCAGTGACCACCCACCAGACCGGGCCGAAAGGGAAGAAAATTCCATTTGGTGCCTGCGGCTTCCAGAACGGCCTCCGTGTCTATCCCCATTTTATTAAAAATGAGTGCCAGCTCATTAATAAGGGCAATGTTCACATCCCTCTGGGTATTTTCTATGACCTTGGCGGCTTCCGCCACCTTGATGCTGCTGGCCTTGTGGGTACCTGCGGTGATGATTTCCCGGTAAAGGGCATCCACCAGTTCCGCAACCTCCGGCGTGGAGCCTGCCGTCACCTTTTTGATGGTGCTGACCCTGTGTTCCTTGTCTCCGGGATTGATGCGCTCCGGGCTGTAACCTGCGTAAAAGTCTTTATTAAAGACAAGGCCTGAAAATTTTTCCAGAACAGGCACACAGACTTCTTCCGTGGCTCCGGGGTAAACGGTGGACTCATAAATGACAATGTCATCTTTTTTCAACACACGGCCTATGGTTTCACTGGCTTTGACCAGCGGGGTAAGGTCCGGATTTTTGTACTCATCTATGGGTGTTGGAACCGTCACAATAAAGACATTGCATGCATAAAGCTCCTTTGGATCTGCCGTGAAGGATAAAAGGCTGGCCTCAGCCATTTCATCTTCACTGACTTCAAGGGTATGATCTTTTCCGGTGCGCAGCTCTGCAATGCGCTTTTCATTGATGTCAAAACCCAGAACACTTCTTTTTTTGCCGAATTCCACGGCCAGGGGCAGGCCCACATATCCAAGGCCCACAATGGCCGGTTTAAAATTGTTAAAGGTCAGCATCATATCTCCTGCTCAAAAGTATTTTTATACGAAACATCTCAACGGCGATCTGTTATAGGGGTACCCTTTAAGGGGACCAGCAGCTAGATGCAAGGTCGAACCCTGTACTCTTCACCAATAACTACCCTTTCTTGCCCACATACCACGGCATGGCTTCCAAAATACCCTCCCGAATGGTAAAGGCAGGACCGTATCCCAGAAGTTTAGCAGCCTTTTCTATATCCGCCTGGGAATGGCGCACATCCCCTGCCCTGAAATCCCTATACACGGGCTTTTGATCATAATGAATGCCATTAGTCTTCAGGGCTTCTGCCAGATAAAGAAAAAGCTCATTAAGGGTGGTTCTACCACCTACGGCAACATTATAAACCTGATTTTTTACCCCATCCTCTGCCACAGCAGCCAGCAGATTGGCCTGCACCGCATTTTCAATGAAGCAGAAATCCCGGCTAGTTTCTCCATCCCCGTTAATATAAACCGCATCACCTGCTATCATGGCCGCCGTCCATTTGGGAATAACAGCGGCATAGGCTCCGGCAGGGTCCTGACGTTTTCCAAAGATATTAAAATACCGCAGACCAATGGAATGAAAACCATAGCAACGTGAAAAAACATCGGCGTAAAGCTCATTCACATATTTGGTGACAGCATAGGGAGACAAAGGCTTTCCAATGGTATCCTCCACCTTGGGAAGTCCCGGATGATCTCCGTATGTGGAGCTGGATGCGGCATAGGTAAAGCTTTTAACACCCGCATCCCGTGCAGCCACAAGCATGTTCAGAAAACCATCTATGTTGGCCCTGTTGGTTGTTATGGGGTCTTCAAGGGATCTTGGGACAGAACCAAGGGCTGCCTGATGAAGAACATAATCAACATCTGTACAGGCCCTTCTGCAGGTATCCGGATCACAGATATCCCCTTCAATGAATGAAAAGGCCTGCCACTGCTCTTTTGAAACAGATGCCTGCACCTCATCCAGATTATACCTGTGGCCCGTGGCAAAATTATCCAGACCAACAACCCTCTGATTGAGCTTTAAAAGGGTTTCAAGGAGGTTGGAGCCTATAAAACCCGCAACCCCTGTAATGAGCCAGGTGCGGGGTGAAGCAGCAAGTTTTTCCTTACAAGAAATATAAGATGACATAAATACCCTTTTAATTTTACCGTCCAATGGCCTCATAGATCCAGCCTGCAGAGTGCAGACGCTCCGGCTCATAGAGGTTGCGGCCATCCACAAGAATTCTGTTTTTCAGGCGGATTTCCATCTCATCAAAATCAGGCGCCCGCAGCACCATTCACAATTATTTTCATCGGAACATACCTTTCAAAAACCCATCCATTGTCTTAAAGGGAGGTCATTTTTCAGGACAATTTCTACCCCAGCCTCTCAAGCTTATAAGCGCCACTGAGTACGCGCTTCCACCATTTTTCATTTTCAAGATACCACTTCACAGTCTTTTTCAATCCGGTTTCAAAGCTTTCTTCGGGCTTCCACCCCAGTTCCGCAGCTATCTTCCCGGCATCAATGGCATACCTGAGATCATGGCCGGGTCTGTCCTTCACAAAGGTGATCAACCTCCTGAAGCCTTCCGAATTTGTGCTTTTCCGGCTGCGGGGGTTTTCCGGAGCCATTTCTTCCAGCAGATCACAGATTGTTTCCACAACTTCCAGATTTCTCTTTTCGTTATTTCCACCGATGTTATAAGTTTCACCAATCTGGCCCCGGCTCAAAACCAGATACAGGGCGCGGGCATGATCTTCAACATAAAGCCAGTCACGGATCTGCTGTCCGTTTCCGTAAACAGGCAGAGGCCTGCCGTGCAGGGCATTGAGGATCATGTGGGGAACAAGCTTTTCCGGAAAATGATAAGGGCCATAATTATTGGAGCAGTTTGTGATAAGAACTGGCAGACCATAGGTTCTGTTCCATGCCCGTACCAGATGATCGGAACTGGCTTTACTGGCCGAATAGGGAGAACTGGGAGCATAGGGGGTGTTTTCCGTAAAAAAAGCCTGAGGGTCTTCAAGATCGCCGTATACCTCATCCGTGGAGATATGATGGAAACGAAAGGCAGCCCCGCGCTCCGTCTCCAGCCCCGTCCAATAGGATCTGGCTGCCTCCAGAAGATTATAGGTTCCCACAATATTGGTTTCTATAAAGGCGGCCGGGCCATCTATGGATCTGTCCACATGGCTTTCTGCGGCAAGATGCATCACTGCATCGGGCCTGTGGGTTTCAAAAACCCGCACAAGCTCCACTTTGTCACAGATATCAACCTGTTCAAAAACATATCTGGAGCTCCGGGAAACTTCTGCCAGAGATTCCAGATTGGCAGCATAAGTCAGTTTATCCACATTGACTACACTGTCACTGGTATTGGCTATAATATAACGGATAAGTGCAGACCCGATAAATCCCGCACCACCTGTAACGAGAATTTTCATGTACAATATCCCTCTGCCGGTCAGAAAAAACCAATCCCGGCTGTTTTATAAAAAGACATCCCTGTTGCCAGCTTCCTATTGCTGACAAAAATAAAAAATGACATTCAATGGATCATTGGCATACAATCTGGTTTTGATAATAGCAAGAATTTTATCAGGATGATATATTGGTGCATTATTATATAAGGTATAGTAACAATTCGCTGGTCAGGAGCATCAGCACATTGTACAGAAGAAGCCTTATCGTACCAGACTCCATGTACCAGAAACCCATACCCGCAAGAGACAGATTTGAAAAGATTTTTTAAAATTTCAGCGGACATCCTTGCTGCAACAGGTATTCTTCTGATCATGGGTCTGATAGCAAGCAAGTACAGTCAGCAATATCAGAGCATTGCCATGCAGGCTGAAAACTTTGCGGGAGGATATCAGGTGCTGCATCGTATGGTCGGGGGTACCCTGGCGATCTGCCTTGCCTGGCTGCTGCGCATATACCGGAGATCCATAGCAAAACAGGGGCTGCTGTTTATTCTGATACTCTTCTGCTATGCCTTTGATGAATGGCTGCAAAGCCTTGTACCCCATCGGCATGCAAGCCTTGATGACTTTAAGAATTCGGCTGCAGGCTGGTCAGTAGCTCTGATATTATGGGCCTCCATTTTCTGGATCAGGAAAGTGCGGATAAAATAAAACCTGCCCACGGAAACTCCATGGACAGGCCCTATATCCTCAATAAGCTCAGATAAGACTGATTCCGGGATTGAATGTACCCGGAAACTGGCCCCTCTCCTCCGATCCACAGGTTTGGTAGCAAGCCCCTGGCTTCGAGAGCATCAGCCACCGGCCGGAGAGAGAGAGAGAGGGGTAAAAGCTCTCTTCATTTCATAAATCAGACTAAAATCAGTGTTTAAAGCTGCGCTGACCCGTAAAGACCATGGCGGCATCATATTCATTGCAGGCTTCAATGGACTGATAGTCATTCATGGAACCACCGGGCTGAATTACCGCAGAAACGCCCTCCTTCAGGCCAACGTCAATACCGTCCCTGAAGGGGAAAAAAGCATCGCTTACCATGGAAGAAGCGATAAGGCCGCCCTTTTCCGCAGCCACACGGGCATCAATCTCCGCCTTTTTATCTTCATCATCCATGAGGTTATAGCCCTTGCCACATGCTTCAAAACAATAGCGATCGGCAAGCTTTTTATAGGCCTTGTCCCTTGCTATTTCCGCAACCCCAACCCTGTCCTGCTCACCCGTACCAATTCCCACCGTAACTCCGTCCTTCACATAGATAACAGAGTTGGAGGTGATGCCGGACTCCACAAGCCAGCCAAAAAGAAGATCCTCATATTCGGCTTGGGTGGGTTCCCGCTTAACCCTATAGGTCTGCCCCTTGTAATCACAGACCGCTGGCAGGAGATCTTCTTTTTTCAGGGCGGTCGGAACAAAACTCCACTGGGCCACCAGACCGCCATCCATCAGGCTCTTAAAATCCACCACAGGCTGACCCACAAACTCATGCAGCCTTGCCATGTTAGCAATACGGATCACCCTGAGATTCTTTTTAGCTCCCAGAATATCCATAACACCGTCTTCAAAATCCGGGGCCACCACCACTTCGGCATACTGGGCAGCAATGGCCTCTGCAGTGGCTTTGTCCACAGAGCGGTTAAGGGCAATACATCCGCCAAAGGCAGCGATGCGGTCGGCCATATAGGCTTTGTGGTAGGCCTTTTCCAGGCTGGCATCCTTTGCCACACCACAGGGATTGTTGTGCTTGACAATGACCACCGTCGGCGTGTCAGTAAAATAGCGAAGGATGTTCAGGGCATTGTCCGCATCGGTTAAATTGGTCTTTCCGGGATGTTTGCCGCTCTGGAGCAGCTCTATATCCGAGACAAGGTATTTTCCCGGCTGAAGGGTCTGGGTCTGCCCTAAAATAAGATTGCCGTTAACAAGACGATAAAGGGCCGCCTCCTGACCGGGATTCTCCCCGTAACGCAGTCCCTTCAGCACATCATCAATGGCCCATGCCACCTTTTCATAATAAAGGGTCTGCCTCTGGGAGCCCTCCACAAAGCTGATTTCCATGGCAGAAGAAAAGGCATCATCCATTACGGTTTTATACATTTTTTTCAGATCCTGACTCATACTCACACGCTCCGGTAACAGGGATTGACATCCGTAGAAAATTCAAGGTTTCCAAGATAGGCGGCAATGGCTGTATCATAGGCCGCCGTATGGGCAAAGGCCTTTGCGGCCATACGGTACCTGAGGGCCAGTGTGGTCTGACCTTCATTTTTACGCAGCTCTTCCACCAGAGCGGCATAATCTTGAGGATCAACAACCGGCGTAACTCTGATAAAATTTTTGGCCGATGCCCGGATCATACAGGGTCCGCCTATATCAATGTTGGCTCTGGCATCCTCTGCCGTAACACCCGCCTTTGCAACGGTCTCCTTAAAGGGATAGAGATTGACCACCGTCATATCCAGAGGAACCGCCTGAGTACGTTCAAGGTCTGCTCCATGGCTTTCATTGTAGGTTTCCGTTAAAAGACCCAGATATATTTTAAAGTCCAGGGTTTTGACAAGCCCGCCCTGGGTTTCCGGCTGTCCCGTATAATCAGAAACCTGAACAAGGGAACCTTTGGCCTTATCCCCCAGAATACCGGCAATGTACTGAAAGGTACCTCCTGTCGAATAAAAAACCACTTCCGGATTCACATCCATAAGTCCCTTGACCAGTATATCCAGATTTGTTTTATCCGACACACTGACCAGCACCCGCCTTACCTTCACCTGTGAATCAATCTGATCCACCCTGTTAACCGTCATATACACTCCTGATATTTAAGCTTTAAAAAAAATTAAGTTTATCAATAAAGCTCCATGATACTGTGCCAGCGTGCCCGTGCCGTGTCTGCGGCAAGGCCCCGGCTGACAAGAAGCTTCGTCATCACAGGATCATTGTAGCGCAGATAGGGATTTACCCGCATCTCATCCTTAAGGAGCGAATAAACATGCTCCGGATCAATACCCGAAAGAAAAGAATCCAGAAAGGGATTTTCCGGCTCTATGCTCTTTGCAAAGGCCACCGCTTCCCTCACATAGTCATGGCCTGCGTACACCCTTGTGGTCATGGGAAGGGCCAGAATCTCCTCAATGCTTTTAAAAAATGCATCCAGATCACCGGAGAAACAATTGCCCACGGTTCCGTTAAAAAGGGTGTCCCCGGCAATCAGGCAGTCCTCTGCAAAAAAGCATACTGAATCAAGGGTATGGCCCGGCGTGGCAAAGACCCGGACAAAGGTCTCACCCAGATGAAAACCACCCTTTAGCGCCAGCTCCCCATGGTGAAGGAGAGGGGCTCCCGCCTGCCCGGCAAGACCTTTGTTGCCCTGCACATGATCCGGATGGCCATGGGTGGCCGTCACTCCCACAAGGTGCAGTCCCCGTTCGGACACCTTCTGTAAAATGGCATCCACAGCACCACCGTCTATGGCCAGCGCTTCTCCACCTTCTTCCAGAAGATAGGCAAAATTGTCTGAATTGTAACGAAACTGATGAACCAGCATAAAAACCTCCCCGCTTCAGGCCGCAGCCATTAATATTTTTCATGACCATACATTTTTTCATTATCCTTGGAAACAGACAGAAAGACAACAAGAAGATAAAGACTTAAAATAATTTAAATTTTTTCTTGAAACACCCCCTGTGATTACTAGCAGAAAACCATTCAGACTCCATAGACATCAAGATACATCCTTGACCTTTTTTGATTTTATTGTAGTCTTATGGCGCAAAGTGGGGGAAAGTGGAACACTAAAAAGGAGAAACAATGTTCCGGGGCAGTTCCACACACAAACTCGATCCAAAGGGTCGCATATCCATACCCACCCGTTTCCGGACGGTGATGGATAAGGAAGACTGCCCCGGCCTGATGCTTTCGCGCATGGATCAAAATATTGTCGCCTACACCTATTGTCAGTGGGAAAAAATCGAGCAGCGCATCCTTAGTCTTGCAGAAAAAAGTGACGCCATGCGCCGTTTCAGGAGAGTTTTTGTGGGCGGCGCCCACGATTGCCCCCTGGACAGTCAGAGCCGAATTCTTATTCCTCCATCTCTGCGCAGTTACGCCGGTCTTGAAAAAAATATTGTACTTGTCGGAGTGCTGGATCATTTTGAAATTCTTTCCGAAGAACAATGGGCCAGAGAAACCGAGCTACTGGAAACAGATATGGAAAATGATGACACCTTACGGGCTGAAATTGCCAGACTTGGACTCTGATTCATGGATTTTCACCATATCTCATGCATGCCCGATGAAGTACTTACCTTTCTGCAGGGAAAGGAAGACGGAATTTATGTGGATGCCACCCTGGGGGGCTGTGGCCATGCCAGACGAATTCTCACAGAAATACCCGGAAGCCAGCTGATCGGGATTGATCAGGACCCCCATGCAGTTGCCCATGGTAAAGAGGCCCTTGCGCCTTACGGCAGCAGGGCTTCCATAGTCCAGGGAAACTTTTCCGGTATAGGAACTTTTCTGGATGAGCTGGGCATTGATGCTGTGGACGGTATTCTGGCGGATCTGGGCCTGTCTCTGTATCAGCTGGAAGCCAGTGGCAGGGGTTTCAGCTTCAGGGGAAACGAACCTCTGGATATGCGCATGAACCCGGCATCTCCCCGCAGTGCTGCCGATATAGTAAACAATGAAAACGAACAGGCATTGAAAACCCTTTTCCGGGATCTTGGGGAAGAACGGTTTGCTGGTCCCATAGCCAGGCGCATTGTGCATATGCGGGAAGAAAATTCCATAGAAACAACAGGTCAGCTGACAGAAATTGTACGCATGAGCATACCGGCAAAGCATAGGGCAAAACAAAAAATAAACCCGGCCACCAGGGTATTCATGGCCTTAAGAATTGCCGTCAATGAGGAACTGGAAAAACTGGACTTATTTTTAAAAGAAGCCCCCTTAAGGCTCAAACCCGGTGGAAAAATGGTTGTATTAAGCTTTCATTCCCTGGAAGACCGCAGGGTAAAGCAGGCCTTTCGCAATCTGGCCTTTCCCTGCATCTGTCCACCGGATTTTCCCATATGCAACTGCGGCCATAAGGCAGACTTCCGTCTGCTGACATCAAAGGCCGTTAAGCCCGGAGAAAAGGAAGTTCTTGCAAACCCCATGGCCCGAAGTACCCGCCTGCGGGCTTTGCAGCGACTGCCATGAACCTTAAATCCTACACCCCGGGTGCAGCAGCCTGGATCTTTCTTTTGAGTATTTCTTTTATCATTTTCTTTGGTGCCACCTGGATCCGAACACAGTGTACCAATCTTAATTTTTCCATCAGCCAGATCCGGACAGAAAAAGCAAGGCTGGTGACACAAAAACGGAACCTTGAAATAGAACAGGCACGGCTGCGCTCACCGGAACGCATCCGGAACCTTGCTGAAAACCGGCTGGGGCTTTCCATACCCAAACCCGAAAACATCATTGATCTCAGCGGAACTGTCCATGAAAAAGGTCCATAAACCCACATTTGCGAAACAACGCTTCCAGCTGGTGGCCCTTATCTTTTCGCTTCTTTTTCTGTCCGTTGCAGGCAGAGCTTTCCAGGTTCAGGTGCTGCATAAGGACACCCTCGTCCAGAAGGCCGAACGGCACTTCAGAACCGCTTCGGTTTTTCATGGTAAGAGGGGAAGCATTCTGGACTCAAACGGCTCACCCCTGGCCGTCAGCATGGAGGCCGCCAGCATTGCCATACGACCGGACTTTTTTCCTGACAGAAATGCAGCTGCAGAAGGAATTGCCCGAATACTGGGAAAAACAACATCGGAAATTATCCCCCTCTTTGCCGAAGACCGCTTCACATGGCTGGCCAGAAGAATCCGTCCGGAAACCGCAGAGGAAATCCTTGAATTCGGAAAAACCCTGAACATGAATGCCAGCCAGAGGCGGATGGCCATTCAGGTCTTTACGGAAAACAGCCGTGCATATCCCAACCGTGAAATGGCAGCCCAGGTCATCGGTTTTACCGGAACCGACGGTGATGGTCTGGAAGGACTGGAACACAGGTACAATGATCTGCTCAAGGGCGGTGCACAGAACATGAGCATTATCCGGGACGGCAGAGGCCGGTGGTTCAGCGAAGAATCTTCCCTGCCACAGGTGGAACCCGGTAAGGATATTGTACTGACCCTGGATAAAACCCTCCAGCACATAACGGAATCCGCCCTCCACGAAGCAGCAGGACGATCCGATGCCGCCGCAGCCATAGCCGTTGTTCTCTGTCCTAAAACCGGGGATATCAGAGCCATGGCCCATTATCCATCCTTTAATCCCAATGATTTCGGACGCTATCCCAGAAATTTCTGGAGAAACCGTGCGGTGAGCGAACCCTTTGAACCCGGCTCAACCACCAAGGTTTTTCTTGTGGCCGGTGCCATAGAAAACAACTATATACGTCCGGACTCCATCTATTACTGCGGTAACGGCTCCTATCGCATCGGCCGCGTGACCATACGTGACACAAGGCCCCATGAGTGGCTTTCCGTCACCGAGATTCTGAAGTTTTCCAGCAATATCGGCTCCGTAAAAATTTCTGAAGTAATGGGAGAAAAAGCCCTGTACGACACCCTGAAAACCTTCGGCTTCGGAGAAAGAACAGAAATTGAGGCTCCCGGAGAGACCCGGGGACTTCTCCGGGACTGGCAAAGATGGAGAGCAGTGGATACAGGCAATATTGCCTTTGGTCAGGGCTTTTCTGCTTCTGCTGTTCAGCTGGCCGCTGCTGCGGGGGCCATAGCCAACAAGGGAGTCCTTATGCAGCCCAGGCTTGTCCGGGAAATCCGGGATTCCGTCACAGGAGAAGTCGAAGTCATTCCCCCCAGAGCCATACGCAGGGCCATTTCCCCTGAAACCGCTGCCATAGTAAAAGAGATGATGGCCACCGTGACCCAGACCGGCGGCACCGGTGTAGCAGCAGCCCCAAAGGGATACCGTGTGGCAGGCAAAACAGGAACTTCCCAAAAAATTGAACCCGATGGCAGCTATTCCAGAACCCGTTTCATGGCTTCCTTTTTAGGGTTTGCTCCACTGGACGACCCGGCCCTCGTAATTATGGTCATGCTGGACGAACCAAGACGCAGCTACTATGGCGGAGTCGCTGCTGGCCCTGTTTTCCGGACCATCGTATCCGAAGGCCTTGCCTACATGAACATTCCACCGGAACCGATGGGTCCCATCACCACAGCCATGGCACAGGGGGGACACCCATGAAGGTTTCTGATCTTTTCTCTCCCTGGGAGAAAAACGAAAATACCCCCTTCATCCTGAAAGAAAAGCCTCCGGAAAATCCGGACATCCGGGGGATTCACTATAGTTCAGACAAAATACAGCCCGGAGATCTCTTTGTCGCAGTTCCGGGTTTTACAGCAGACGGTCACAGCTTTGCCCGGCAGGCTGCCAAAAATGGAGCTGCTTTTCTGGTTGCAGAACGCCCGGTTCCCGAAGCCGGTCTTCCCACAGCCATTGTCAGCGACAGCCGCAAAGCCCTTGCCGCCCTCTCTGCTGCCTTTTATGGTTTTCCTGCAGAAAATCTCACCCTCATCGGCATTACAGGCACCAATGGCAAAAGCACCACTACCCATATTATTGAACAGATACTGACCCATGCAGGTCATGCCACAGGAGTGATGGGTACCATAGACTGGCACTATCCCGGTCACAGGGAAGCAGTATCCACCACCACACCGGAATCCAGAGATCTGCAGGCCAGACTGGCAGCCATGAGGGACGCCGGAGTGACCCACGTCATTATGGAGGTTTCCTCCCACGCCATAGACCTTGGCCGGATTGACCATAGCCCCTTTGATGTGGCCGTGTTCACCAACCTCAGTCAGGATCATCTGGATTACCACGGAAACATTGAAAACTACTGGAACTGTAAAAAAACCTTCCTTGAAAGTATTCTGGATGGCCGTTACGGTAAAAAGGATGCCAGTCTTATACTCAACGTTGATGATCCACGGGGAGAAAAACTCCTCAACCAGTGTATTGCCAGCACCGGAGGCAACCGTCTTCTTTCCACGGGTCAGCACCCCGATGCCCTGATACGCCCCGGCAATCCCCGCTTTTCTCTTTCAGGCATCCGCTGCACCATTTCAACACCGGAGGAAGCCATTCCCGTAAACTGTCCCCTGGTGGGTGCCTTCAATCTGGAAAATATCCTCGTAGCCACAGCAGCAGCCCTTGCCTTAAAAGTTCGGCCTGAAATCATTAAAAAAGCCCTTGAAAGCCCCTTAAGTGTACCGGGCCGCCTTGAACCGGTTTCTGACCCGAAGGGCCGCTTTATCTTTGTGGATTACGCCCACACGCCGGATGCCCTGAAAAAAGCACTTACAGCCCTTAAAAAATCTACCCCTGGCCGCCTCATTGTGGTATTCGGCTGCGGCGGTGACAGGGACAGAACCAAGCGTCCCCTCATGGCAGGCATTGCCGCAGACAATGCCGACTTCTGCGTCATTACCTCGGACAATCCCCGCAGCGAAAACCCTGAAGCCATTATACAGGATATTATTCAGGGTATTCCCGAAGGTACCCCGCTTCTTGTGGAAAAGGACCGGGAAAAAGCCATCCTGGAAGCCATTGCCATGGCAGGCCCCGGTGATACGATTCTCATTGCAGGCAAAGGCCATGAAAACTATCAGATTGTTGGAGATAAAGTTCTCTCCTTTGATGACAGAACCGTCGCCCGGAAAGGAGTACTCTTCCATGCCTGAAACCCGACCCTGGACATGTGAAGATATTCTGGATGCCACCGGGGCTGTCCTCCTTTCAGGCAAAGGGGACAGAATATTTTCCGCCATTGCAACTGATTCCCGTAAGAATCTGCAGAAGGCTCTTTTTATTGCATTAAGGGGAGAAAACCACGATGGTCATGATTTCCTTGAAAAAGCCCTGAGCGGAGGCTGCACAGGCATTCTCATGGAAAAGAGCCGCTGGCAGGAAGCGAGCCCATTTTTAAGAAATGCGGGTCTTTCTGTTTTCGGTGTGGATGATACTGTTAAGGCCCTGGGCCAGCTGGCCCGCCACCGCCTTTCCCTGTTCGGTTCAAAGGTGCTGGCTGTCACAGGCTCCAACGGAAAAACCAGCACCAAGGAAATGCTGGGCTGCATTTTCCGCAAGGCCGGTTCCTGTCTTGTAACGGAGGGTAATTTCAACAATGAAATCGGACTGCCCCTGACCCTCTTCCGGCTGGAACCCCATGATGACTGGGCCATTCTGGAGCTTGGCATGAACCATCCCGGAGAAATGGAAAGGCTTTCTGCCATCTGCCAGCCGGATATGGCCATCATCACCCGCATTGCTCCTGCCCACCTGGAGGGGCTTGGCTCCGTTGAAGGAGTTGCCAGAGCCAAGGGAGAAATCCTCAGCCATATGAAAAAGGGCGGCCTCATCCTGATTAACGGATCAGACCCCAATTCAAAGCTTATACCAATGAAAGAAGGCATTGATATCCTGCGCTTTGGCAGGCAAGAGCACTGTGATTTTTACATGAAAGACCTCCAGTGCCATGCCATGGGCAGCTCTTTTACGCTTCACAGAAAAGACAAGCCCCCCCTTGCCATTACCCTGATGGTGCCAGGTGCCATGATGGCGGAAAACGCACTGGCAGCCGCAGCGGCAGCTTTAAACGCCGGTATACCTGAAGATCTGGTTCAAAAAGGCCTTGCATCATTCAAAGGTTTCACAGGCCGGTTTCAGCCCATTGCAACCCCAGCAGGCTTTACCATTATCAATGACACCTACAATGCCAACCCAGACTCCATGGAAGCGGCCCTGAGCCAGGCAGTCCGCATGGCAGACCCGGGCAGGTGCTTTGCAATTCTGGGCAGCATGGGAGAGCTGGGAGATGATGCAGCATCCCTGCACCGCCATGTGGGAATTCTGGCTGCCCAAAAAGGTATACATGCCCTTTATACCTGCGGTCCCCACGGAAAAGACTTTGCCGAAGGAGCCCGCAGTGCCGGAATGAAAAAGGTTTTCTGCAATGATAAAGACCAGCTTGCAACAATGCTCTTTCCGGAACTGAAACCTTCAGACCGGGTTCTTGTAAAAGGTTCGCGTTCCATGACCATGGAAAGCGTTGTGGATCAACTGTTACAGGCTGCCCGTACAGCTCAGGGGAATTAAACATCCATGCTCTATCACCTGCTTTATCCTCTGCATACCTGGCTCTCTGCACTGAATGTATTCCGGTACATCAGCTTCAGAACCATCTATGCCACCATGACCGCACTGCTGATCTGCATTCTGCTGGGACACTGGGCCATAAAAAAACTGAAATCCATGCAGGTGGGCCAATATATACGGGAAGAGGGGCCAAAATCCCATCAGAGCAAGGCAGGCACCCCCACCATGGGCGGCCTTCTAATTCTGTTTGCCATCACAGTATCCACCCTGCTCTGGGTAGATCTCAAAAACCTGTACCTCTGGATTGCCCTGCTCACCACCCTGGGATTCGGACTCATCGGTTTTATTGATGACTGGCTTATGCAGGTGAAAAAGCACAACACAGGCCTTTCCTCCACCAACAAATTTCTGCTGCAGGTTCTGCTTGCCCTACTGTCATCCGTACTCATTTATCTAACACCGGATTTTGATACCCGTGTTACCTTTCCCTTCTTTAAAAATTTCAGCCCGGATCTTGGCATAGGCTATATTTTCTTTGCCACCTTCATTATTGTGGGTGCCTCCAATGCAGTAAACCTTACCGACGGCCTGGATGGACTGGCCATTGGTCCTGTGACCATAGCCGCCGTCACCTTCACCATTTTTGCCTATATTGCCGGACACTGGGGACTTGCCTCCTACCTTCAGGTACCCTTTGTCAACGGTGCAGGAGAACTGGCCATCCTCTGCGGAGCTGTAGCCGGAGCCGGCCTTGGCTTTCTCTGGTTCAACAGCCATCCTGCACAGGTCTTCATGGGGGATGTGGGTTCCCTGCCTCTGGGAGCCTTTTTAGGGGTGGTTGCAGTCATCACCAAACAGGAACTGCTCCTCGTGATTGTGGGCGGTATTTTTGTCATGGAAGCGGTCTCTGTAATTCTGCAGGTGGGATATTTTAAAATGACCGGGGGAAAGCGGATTTTTCGCATGGCCCCCCTGCACCACCATTTTGAACTGAAAGGGTGGAAGGAATCCAAAATCACCGTAAGATTCTGGATTATTGCCATTATTCTGGCCCTTGTGGCCGTCAGCACCCTCAAGATACGTTAAGGATCAAAAATGCCTTCTTCATCGTCCTTTAAACATGCCATCGTCGTAGGACTCGGTATTTCGGGTATGGCCGCAGTGCGCCTTCTCAAAAGCCAGGGCTACCGTGTTACGGGCATGGACGAAAGGGCCGGCGAAACAGGCGCTCCGGAACTCTTTGAGCGCTTCATACCCATGATTTGTCCCGACACTCTCCTGGAAGCGGATCTTATCATCCTCAGCCCCGGTTTTGATCCCAACCGGCCTGAACTTAAAAAGGCCAGGCTCAAAAAAATTCCCATTATCGGAGAGATGGCCCTTGGCCTGCGGCAACTAAAGACTCCCCTTGTGGCAATAACAGGAACCAACGGCAAAAGTACAGTCACCGAACTTATCGGTGCCATGCTGACAGCTTCGGGCAAAAAGGTTTTTACGGGTGGCAATCTGGGACTTCCCCTCTGCGATTTTGTTCTTCAGGGATGCCCTGCGGACATTGCCATACTGGAAGTTTCCAGTTTTCAACTGGATACACTGGAATCCTTTACACCCGATGTGGCCGTACTCCTGAATATCAGTCCGGATCACCTGGACCGCTACCCGGATATGGCAGCCTATACCGCATCCAAGGCAAGAATTTTTAAGGATATGAAAAAGGGTATTGCCGTTCTCAACCACGGAGATTCCCAAGTCCGGGCCATAGGAGAAAAACTGCCCCTTACCATACACTGGTATGACAGAGAAAATGCAGGAATTGCCATCCGGGAGAAAAATCTCATCCTTGAAAACGGCAAAGTTCTTGATTTAAGCAATTTTCCCCTGCCCGGTCGCCACAATCTTGAAAATCTGGCGGCAGCCATGCTGGCGGCAAAGGCCGCCGGTGCAACTGAAAAAGGTATGGAAAATGCCATTGAAAACTTCCAGGGCCTGGAACACCGCATGACACCGGCGGGCAGCATCCATGGAATTGCCTGTTACGATGACTCCAAAGCCACCAACATGGACGCCGTATGCAGAGCACTTTCCGCCTTCAACCGTGAAGTGGTGCTCATCATGGGCGGCAGGGACAAGGGCGGAGATTACAAAACCATGGAAGAAAGTGTGCGCAGCCATGCCAGAGCTCTTATTCTCATGGGCGAAGCCAGCGATACCATTGAACAGGCCCTCGGCCATATGGTTCCCTGCATACGGGCAAAGAATATGGATGATGCTGTAAAAAAAGCCGTTCAGAATGCGGATGCCCAAACTCCCATTCTTCTCTCACCTGCCTGTTCCAGCTTTGATATGTTCAGAAATTATAAAGAAAGGGGAATGCAGTTCCGCGAAGCTGTGGCCCGCCTTGCCACAGAGGAGGTGCTTCCATGAAAGAAGGTTTCGACCGCAGGGGAAAATTCAGGGAGGACCCCTGGCTCTGGACACCACTGCTCATACTCATGGCCACCGGCCTTGTCATGGTTTACAGTGCCAGTGCATCAAGGGCTGCTCTGACCTTTGGTTCAGAATACCATTTCCTCTTCCGCCAGGCCATTTATATGGTTGCAGGCCTTGCTGCCCTCTTTATTTTCCGAATATTTCCCTACCGTTTTCTGGCAGGACTGGCCTATCCCATTCTGGCCCTTTCTTTTCTTTTTCTTGCGGCAGTTCTTTTCAGCGATTATGGACATAGAGCAGGCGGTGCCCAGCGGTGGCTGATCCTTGGGGGCCTCAGTTTTCAACCTTCAGAGTTTGCCAAATATGCCCTCATTATTTACCTGGCCTACTCCCTTAACAAAAAACACGAACAGATTAAAAATTTTACCATTGGTTTTCTACCCCACTTTGTTGTATTTTCTTTCTTCGCTATCCTGCTGATACAGCAGCCGGATTTCGGGTCCATTCTGATTCTCATGGCCCTTGCCTGGATTCTCATGTTTCTGGCCGGTGTCCCCCTCCTCCATCTTGCCTGGCCCGTTATTCCTCTGGGAGCTTTCTTTGCCTGGATTGTGTACACAGCTCCCTACCGCATGCGCAGGATCTTAAGCTTCACAGACCCATGGGCCCATGCTCAGGATGAGGGATATCAGGTATCACGGGCTTTGATGGCCTTTGGCAACGGCGGGCCCTTTGGCCAGGGTCTTGGGAATGGGCGCATGAAAATGGATTATATCCCGGAATCCCATACGGATTTCATATTCGCCGTCATCGGGGAAGAAACGGGACTCTGGGGTGTCTGCATGGTCCTTGCACTGTTTGCCGTTCTTTTCTGGCGCAGTATGCAGGTGTCCATGGCCGCACCTGACCGTTTCGGTCTATATCTTGGCACAGGCATTGCCGTGGCCCTTGCCATGCAGGTTCTTATAAATACAGGCGTAACACTGGGGATGCTGCCCACAAAGGGACTTACCCTGCCCTTTCTAAGTTATGGCGGCACATCCCTTGTGGTCAATCTCGCTGCCATGGGCATTTTAATGAACATTGCCGCATCAAGGAGCAAGGCATGAAAGCAGAAAACAATACCCGACGCCTTCTCATTGCCGGTGGCGGAACCGGGGGGCATCTTTTTCCGGGCCTTGCCGTTGCCGAAGAATTCCTTGGCCGGTCTGAAAAAAACAGGGTTCTTTTTGTCAATGCGGGCAGACCTCTGGATCATAAAATCCTAAATTCACGGGGAATGCCCCACCGGACCATAGCCATTTCCGGTTTTAAGGGTATGGGATTTTTTCATAAAATCAAAGTGCTGGGCAGTTTTCCCCTGGCCGTGAAAAGAGCTGTGGATATTCTGCGTAGCTTCCGGCCCCAGGTACTGCTTTCCGTTGGCGGATACAGTGCAGCGCCTGCAGCTCTGGCTGCAAAAATGATGGGCATCCCCATACTCATCCATGAACAGAACAGGCTGCCCGGTCTCACCACACGGATGCTAAGCTCCATGGCTGCCGAAGTACACGTATCCTTTTCCGGTACACCTCTTCCGCTGGCGGACAATAAAATCCGCATAACAGGAAATCCTGTGCGTCGGGAACTGCTGTCATGCCGGAAAAAAAGAAGGAAAGCAGGAGACAGCCTTAATCTGCTGATCCTCGGTGGCAGTCAGGGGGCAAGGGGACTTAACCAGGCTGTCTGTAAAGCACTTCCCATGCTGAAAGACCTGCCCATAAAGGTAGTTCATCAGACGGGCACCGCCGACTTTGAAGAAGTCAGACAGCATTATAAGAAACTGGAGATAAGAGCTGATATTTTTCCCTTTATCGAAGACATGGTTTCCTGCTATGCAGGGGCAGATATTCTACTTTGCAGATCGGGAGCCACAACGGTTGCAGAACTTGCCGCCGCTGGACTGGGAGCCATTTTCATCCCCTTCCCCCATGCTGCGGACAATCATCAGTATTATAATGCAAAAGCCATGGCAGAAGCTGGTGCAGCCGTAATTTTTGAAGAAAACGAACTGACATCTCAGCACTTAGCCACAACTCTGACCCATTATGTAAAATACCCGGATATCACTGAAAAAATGGCCGGGGCGGCCCTTGGCCTTTCCCGGCCTGATGCTGCAAAACACCTAACCAGCGCCATTATGGCCCATATGTCAGGGATATAATTTCATGTATCAAAAAACCTATCATATCCACTTTGTGGGCATTGGCGGCATTGGCATGAGCGGAATTGCCGAACTGCTTCTCAACCTTGGTTACCGGGTGTCAGGCTCAGACCTTGTTTCTTCGGATATTACCCGCAGACTGACTTCTCTGGGCGGTCACATTTTCAAAGGACATGAAGCCAGCCAGGTGGACGAAGCCGATGTGGTGGTTATTTCTTCGGCCATAGGGAAAGACAATGCGGAAATTCTCCGGGCAAGGGAAAAATCCATACCCGTCATCCCCAGGGCAGAAATGCTGGCAGAACTCATGCGCCTGAAATACGGTGTTGCCATTGCAGGTGCCCACGGCAAAACCACCACCACCAATCTCATGGCTGCGGTTCTGACAGAAGGTGGCCTGGACCCCACCATTATTATCGGCGGTAAACTGAAAAGCTCCGGCACCAACGCCCGTCTGGGTGAAGGGGATTTTCTTGTGGCTGAAGCGGACGAATCCGACGGTTCCTTTCTCCGCATGAGTCCGGCCATCGCCGTTGTGACCAATATTGATCTGGAACATCTGGATCATTATAAAGATATTGAAGAAATTAAAGATGCCTTTACTGAATTCATCAACAAAATACCATTTTATGGTATGGGAGTTATCTGTCTGGATAATGAACATGTACAGAACATCATCCCCCGCATAGGAAAACGCTTTGTAACCTACGGTCTTTCCAGACAGGCGGATTACCGGGCAAAGGATATCCGCAATGAAGGCATGAAAAATCATTTTACAGTACTGCATCATGGCAGAATTCTGGGAGAAATCACCCTGAATCTTCCGGGTCGGCACAATGTTACCAACGCACTGGCAGCCATTGCCACAGGCTGCGAACTATCCATTGATTTTGATCAGATCCGCAGAGCCCTGGAACAGATTTCAGGCGTTGCCAGACGCATGGAAATCAAAGCTGAAATCAATGGCATCACCATTATGGATGATTACGGTCATCATCCCACGGAAATCCGGACAACCCTTGAAGCAGTTCGGGAAAGTTATCCGGACAGACGCCTCGTTGTTGTTTTTCAGCCCCACAGATACTCAAGAACAGCTGCTCTCTTTGATGATTTTACGAGGGCCTTTTATGAATCCGATGCCCTTTTCATGCTTCCCGTGTACGGAGCTGGTGAATCCCCCATCGAGGGAGTCACGGGCGTGCGGCTCTGTGAGGGTGTCAAGGCCCATGGGCACAGGCAGGTTGTCTGCGTGGCAGAAAACAGAGATCCGGTTCCCCTGATTCAGGACTTTGTGCAAAAAGGTGATGTGGTCCTGACCCTTGGTGCCGGTAATGTATACAGAACAGGTGAAATTCTGGCGGAGGTGCTTACCCGTGCAGCAGCAGCCTGACTATCATAAGCTTATATCAAGATTTCCCGGTATTTTTCGGGAAAACGAAGCCCTTGCTGCCCACAGTCGTTTCAAAGTGGGGGGACCTGCGGATCTTTTCTGCTGCCCGGAAGATATCCACACCCTGACAGCAATCATGGCCTCAGCAAAACAGGCTGATATCCCCGTATTCATCATGGGAGGAGGCACAAACCTCCTCATTCGGGACGGTGGTCTCCGGGGTCTTGTCTTGAGGCTGGGTAATGGATTCAAATATATCCGTACCGAAGGCCGACACCTCATTGCAGGATGTGCGTCCAAACTTCCAAGGGCCTGTCTCCATGCCGCAGGCCAGGGACTTACCGGGCTTGAAAGCCTTGCTGGCATCCCGGGAACCGTAGGAGGGGCCATTGCCATGAATGCAGGAACGGCGGAAGGAGCCGCCTGTGAGCGCCTGGAAAGCCTTACGGTCTGTGAAAAAAATGGTCATATACACACCCTGAAGCGGGAAGACTTTTCCTTCGGATACCGTAATTTCCATTGGAAGGACGGCACTCCTGTGGAAAACCGTATCCTTCTTGAAGCCAGCTGGATACTGGACACCGGTGATGCCGGACTTCTGAGGCACAAAATCCGGTCATCCCTGATACGGCGCAAGGCCAGCCAGCCTGTGGATGCAGCATCTGCCGGGTGCATTTTTAAAAACCCCCTGCCCGATCTTCCCGCAGGACGCCTCATTGATGAAGCAGGACTCAAAGGAGTGCAGCAGGGTGGGGCCATGGTTTCCAGAAGACATGCCAACTTCATTGTTAATAGGGGAAAAGCCCAGGCCGCAGATATTCTTTCCCTGATGACATGGATACAGCAGGAAATCATGGAAACCCATGGAATTGCCCTGGAAAGGGAGGTCCGCATTGTCGGTGAAAATACGCCATTCTGAAGGCTTTTCCGAAAGAAAAGGGCGAAAAAAAACAAAGCCCAACCGCAGAATCAAAGACCCTGTGACATCTCCACTGCGTCTGGGGACAAAAAAAATCTTTCCATGGGTATGGCGCAGCGCAGCCCTTATGGTGCTGAGCCTTGTGTTGATTTTTATCCATGATACAGCAACACAGTCGGCTTTTTTTGAAGTCAGGGATATCCGGATCAAAGGAAATGGACAAATCGACAGTAAAACCATACTGGAGCAGGCTGCCATTCCTGAAAACAGCAATATACTTAAGCTTAACCTTCGCCTTGTCAGGCTAAAGCTGGAAAGCCATCCCTGGATCCATCAGGCAGCCCTGAACCGGAAACTTCCCGGTTTACTTGAAATAGAAATAAAGGAAGAGAAACCCTTTGCCATACTCAGCCCCACCTCTGACCGGAATACAGCTTTCTGGGCAGACAGCACCGGAAGGATTTTCAAGGAAGTCACAGAAGAGGACCCCAAAGACTATGCGACCATCATGGGGCTGCCTCTTCTGGATAAAAAAGAAAATGCCCTGTGGTTTGGAAGGGCAAAAAATCTTCTCGCACTCCTGCAAAGTCCAGCCCATCCGCTGCTTGAAAAGGATACCGGTTTTTTGCTCTGGGTGGACCCTGACCTCGGCCTGGGACTGGCCGATACGGAAATGGCGGCACAAATTTTCTTCGGTTTTTCCGATTATGCGGAAAAAACCCGGAGACTTCGTATCCTGCTCCAGTACCGGAAGGCGCAGGATCAGACCGAATCCATGGATACCATCGATCTCGTCCGGCCTGACCGGGTGGTCGTTATACCAGCTTCAGCCTGAAGGCCTGCTGGCAGAAAAAAGGAGGGACGCGTGAACACAAACGGCGACATCATTGTAGGTCTGGACATCGGCACCACCAAAATCTGCGCCGTGGTGGGCGAGGTATCCGGCAATGAAATCCACATCATCGGCATTGGAACCCATCCCTCCACCGGATTGCGAAAAGGCGTGGTTGTTAATATTGACGCCACGGTTTCTTCCATACGCAAGGCCGTGGAAGAAGCCGAACTCATGGCTGGCTGCGAGATCAGCCGGGTTTATGCCGGCATTGCAGGGGGACACATCACCGGCTTCAATTCCCACGGCATCATTGCCATTAAAGGTCCGGAAGTCACAGAGGCGGATGTGGAAAGGGTTATAGAGGCTGCCAGAGCCGTTGCCATCCCCACGGACCGGGAAGTCATTCATGTTCTGCCCCAGGAGTTCATTGTGGATGACCATTTTGGCATCCAGAACCCCGTGGGCATGGCAGGGGTCCGCCTTGAAACCAAAATTCATATTGTCACCGGTGCGGTGGCATCTGCCCACAATATTGTCAAATGCTGCAACAAGGCAGGCCTTGAGGTCATTGATATTGTCCTTGAATCCCTTGCATCCGGCGAAACGGTTCTTTCTGCCGAAGAAAGGGAGCTGGGTACAGCCCTCATGGACCTCGGGGGCGGAACCACAGACCTTGCCGTCTTCTCGGGTAACAATATCCGCCATACCTTTATCCTTCCCTTAGGTGGCAACAACCTCACCAATGATATTGCCATCGGACTGCGGGCCCCCATTGCCGATGCCGAACGCATCAAAATTAAACACGGGACCTGTCTTTCCGAAGAAATAAGCCCCGATGAGGAGATTGAGGTTCCGGGCATGGCAGGCCGGGAATCCCGGAAACTGCCCCGTCAGATTTTAGGAGAAATCATAGAGCCCAGAGCAGAGGAAATTTTCAGCCTGATCAAACGGGAAATCTACCGGGCTGGCATGGAAAGCCATATTTCTTCCGGCATTGTACTCACCGGTGGGGGTGCCATGCTCCATGGTATCACAGAGCTTTGTGAGTCTTTTTTCAATCTGCCTGCACGTATCGGAAACCCCAAAGGTGTGGGCGGCCTTAAGGATGTGATTCAGGATCCCAATTTTTCCACCGCCGTAGGACTGGTTCTTTACGGAGCCAGACAGGATGAAAACTCTCAGGTGAAAGTAAAAGAAAAAGGTGCCTTTGCCGGGATTCTCGCAAAAATGAAAGAATGGTTTAAAAATGCCATCTGACTTCTGTCTAACTGAACTACCTTACAGGCAGTTGCACAGGCACCGGAACTAAACTGTTGAAATTTAGCCATCCTTATCCATTAAGCCAGACAGAAGGCAGAGGTAAGGCTACCAGCATAATTTATGTATACAGATCTTTTTGAAATCCAATTGGGACCGAAAAAAGGAGGGGATATGAGTTTTACCTACGTGGAAAATGAAAAAACTGCAAAAATCAAAGTAATCGGTGTCGGTGGTGCCGGTGGCAACGCCATCAACAACATGATTGACGCCAATCTCCAGGGGGTCAAATTCATTGCAGCCAACACCGATGCCCAGGCCCTGGACACTTCCAAGGCTCAGGTAAAAATCCAGCTGGGTACCACCCTGACAGAAGGCCTTGGTGCCGGAGCAAACCCCAGTGTGGGCCATGAAGCTGCCACGGAAAGCGAAGCGGAAATCCGGGAGGCTCTGAAGGACAGTCACATGGTCTTCATCACCGCAGGCCTTGGCGGAGGTACAGGTACAGGAGCCGCCCCCGTTATTGCCCGTATTGCCAAGGAACTGGGTGCCCTCACCGTTGCCGTGGCCTCCAGACCCTTCAGTTTTGAAGGGAAAAAACGCCTGCGTCAGGCGGAAGAAGGTCTTGAAGAGCTGAAAAATGTTGCAGACACCGTAATCACAATCCCCAATGACAGACTCCGGGGTATTGCCCACAAAAATGCCCGCATGGTAGATATGTTTAAAAAAGCCGATGAGATTCTCCACCACTCGGTCAAAGGAATCACCGACCTCATCATGGTACCCGGCCTTGTGAATCTGGACTTTGCCGATGTGCGCACCACCATGAGCAAGGCAGGAATGGCACTCATGGGCATAGGTATTGCCGAAGGAGAAAACCGGGCTGTGGAAGCTGCGGAAAGGGCCATCAGCCATCCCCTGCTGGAAGACATATCCATAGCCGGGGCCAAAGGCCTTCTCATGAACATCACCTCCACCAGTGAACTCACCATGGATGAAATGACAGAAGCCATGGACCGCATCTACGAAGAAGTGGGCGATGATGCGGAGATCATCTGGGGCCATGCCATTGATGAAACTCTGGGGGAAGAACTTCGCATCACCGTCATTGCCACGGGTATCGGCAGCAAAGAAGAAATGCAGGTCAGGGCTGCCAATGTCATCCCCCACCGCAGCCACAGCAGCCGGTCATCAAGCCCGTCCACCCGTGGAAAAATCCGGGATCTGACCCCCGATGATCTTGAAAATCCGGGACTTCACGATACAGGCATTATCCAGAGGAAAAAAGCTTCGGGAGATGACAGCTCCGCTTCCATGCAGGATATTTCTGAAATCAGAAAAGGCAGCATTGACAGGGATGATCTGGAAATTCCCACTTTTTTGCGCCGCAAGGCAGACTGAGCTTCCGGGATCTGCTACAGGATTTTTTTAAAAAAATAACAGGAGCTTCTTCATCCGATGAAAGAGAAAAAGCTCCATGAATCCAGGCCTGATACTGCTTTAAAAGGCCCTTCTTTCGGAAAAAACATGGCCAGAAAAAGCACCATATCCTCCCATTCCCCTGTGTCCGAAACCGGTATCATCCGCAAGGACAGCAGGGGACGGGTGCGGGTAGGGCTTGTTTTTCCCAACACCTATGCCGTGGCCATGGCAAATCTTGGTTTTCAGGCTGTCTACGCCCTTTTCAACACCAGAGAGGATGTGGTCTGTGAGCGTTTTCTGCTCCCTGCAACTCCGGGAAATATACAGAGCATGGAATCCGGCTGGTCACTGGATCACTGCGATATTGTGGCATTTTCCCTCTCCTTTGAAAATGACTACCCAAATATTCCTGCCATTCTTCATCAAAGCGGCATCCCTTTTCTCCGGAAAGAAAGAAAGGAACACCATCCCCTCATCATTGCAGGCGGTGTGGCCACCTTCCTGAATCCTGAACCCCTTGCGGACTTTTTTGACCTCTTCCTCATTGGTGAAGCTGAAATTCTTACGGATACATTTTTCAATCTTTTTACAAGCCTACGCCACCTTTCCCGAAAAGAAAGTCTGCTCTCCATGGCAAAGGCGATGGAAGGTATTTACACCCCCGAATTCTACACTTCCCTGCGCAATGAAAATGGAGGGATCTGCGGATACAAAACCGAAGCCGGACTTCCGGAAAAAATAAAGCGGGTCTTTGATCCCAATGCTAAAAATCAGGCTACCTGCAGTGTTATCACCTCTCCGGACAGTGCCTTTGCAGATACATTTCTGATAGAAGTCAGCCGGGGCTGCCCCCACGGATGCCGGTTCTGCTCAGCAGGCTTTGTGTACCGCCCCCCCCGGTTCCGGAATATGGATGTACTGGAAAGGGCCATGGCGGAGGGGAAAGCCAGAAACATGAAAATAGGCCTTATGGGAACCGCAGTATCGGACCTTAAGGAAATTGACCGGATATGCTCAGCTGCAAAGGACGGGAATCTGGTCTTAAGCTTCAGCTCCCTGCGGGCCGATGCCCTTACACCTGCCCTGCTGGACGCTCTGGTGGCAGGAGGCGTTAAAACAGCCACCATTGCCCCTGAAGCTGGCAGCCCCAGAATGAGGCAGGTTATCAATAAAGGACTGGACACTCCTACCATACTGGGGGCTGCAGAAAAACTGGTCTCTGCCGGTATTCCCAATATACGCCTGTATTTTATGGTAGGTCTGCCCGAAGAAGGACCGGAAGACATCACAGCCCTGAAAGATCTTGTACTGGAAATAAAAGCCGTCTTTCTGGAAGCCAGCCGTAAAAAAGGTTACATGGGCAGTATAACCGTAGGTGTATCCCCATTTGTGCCCAAACCCTTTACCCCTTTCCAGTGGGCTGCCATGGAAAGTGAAAATCATCTGAAAAAGATTCTGAAAAGCCTGCGAAAAAGTTTTGCCCCTGTTCCCAATGTCAGGTTCCACGATGAAAATCCAAAAAACAGTATTCTTCAAGCCATTCTGGCCAGGGGTGACAGGGACACATCCCGGCTGATTATTGCCCTGTGGAAGGAAAAGGGTCACCTTGCAAGGGCATGCCGCTCCATTGATTTTGACCCTGGCCCCTGCCTTGAAGCCCGAAGCTTAGGCGACTATCTTCCATGGGAAATCATAGATAACGGCATACGCAGAAGCTTTCTTGAAAAGGAATACATAAGGGCAAAAAAAGCTTTACCCACCCCGCCCTGCCCCATGAAAAACTGTGAAGACTGCGGGATATGCAGAGAAAAAGGCCCTTTTCCTCTTTCCTGAAATCACCTATATTTAAAAAGACAAAATCATAAACAACAGTCATATAAAATTCTGCTTAAAGTATTTTCACAGACGACTTTTACATTCCCTGTCCTGTCGCAGAAGCATGCATGCTGAGCCTTTACCCTTTTTCCATCCTTACAAGGACATACCATGTTTTCTTTTCTCTGCCAGCATAAGAACCTTTACCTTCTTCTCTTTGTTTTTACAGGTATTTTTTTTATGGGCAGTCAGGCAGACAAAAAAAATGAGCTGGCCAGCCTGACCCAGCTCCGCAGTTCTGCCAATGCGCAAATGGATATTCTAATTGATACGGCCATTCTCAACTACATCAAAGGCTTTGAAAATTCGCTTGAAATCATTGCCCTGGATGATGCTTTTCTCAGGTTGGCCAGAGAACCGGCAAACCATGGAGATTTCATAAGAAGACAGTTGAAGGATTTTTTGGGAATGAAACCTTCTGTTTACTATATTTATTTTGCCAGCCCGGACGGCACCCTTTTCTTTGAGCCTGCAGCCCCGCTTCCGGAAGGATACGATGCCAGGAGAAGACCCTGGTTCCGCCATGCCCTGCATCAACCCGGAGAAATCATATGGACCCCGCCCTACATTGAAGTCCCGACAAACAGGCGTGTCATCAGTGTTGTCACCACCATCCATGATCCTGAATCCAATGAAATGATCGGGGTGATGGGCATGGATCTGCTTACCGAAGATCTGGACAGCTTCCTTGCCACAGCACCTGCAGGAAAAGAGGGACTGCTTGCCATTTTCGCCTCAGACGGACAGCTTGTGGCATCCCCCAAGCCCGAAAAGGTAAAGCTTCTCCAGAAAAATCCATTGCACCTTGTTACCATTCTCAATGGTGAAAAAGATATTATAAAAACAGATGAAAATACTCCTGCAATGCTGTTCACTACCCGCAGCCTGGAACAACCTCCCTGGCGAATATTACAGGGAGTACCCCTTTCCGGGCAAAACAAAAAGGGCCTATCCACGCAGAAGACGGCCCTGATGGTCATAGCTGCCATCCTGATATTCTATATTATGATCCAGCTGTTTTCCCATGTAAAAACCCGACGCAGAATCAAAGCCTTTGAAAAAGACATCCAGCTGATACAGATACGGGGCCCCGAACTCCTGCCCCATTCCCGCAGAAAATACCATTCTCCCCTGGAAAAACTTTGCAGAAACCTTGCCATAGACCTATGGAGAAGCGAAGAAAAGAAAATATCTCTCAAAAAACAGATGGAAACCCTCATTGACAAAGCTCCCACCGGTATTTTTGTCTCCACTCCTGAAGGCCGTTTTATCCATGTAAACAAAGGCATGGCCCATATTCTTGAATATGAATCACCGGAAGAAATGGTTCTCCATATCCAGGATATTGCCCAGGAACTCTATCTTGACAGGCAGGATAGAAAAATCCTTAAAAACCGCCTTATGTCAGGCGGGGTAGAAGATTTTCCTACCCGCTTCAGGAGAAAAAACGGCACAGTAGGCCATGCTTCCATAACTGCCTATGCGGAAATGGGACCCGACGGCCATATTCTGACCATACGCGGATTTTTCACAGATATCAGCAGGCAGCGTCAACTGGAAAATCAGCTCCGCCATATGGCCCACACGGATCGCCTTACAGGGCTTCCCAACCGACGGAGCTTCATGGAACTCACCACCCGTGAAGCCGGACGTTTCTGCCGATACGGGACTCCCTTCGCCCTTCTTGTTCTGAATATGGACCATTTCCGGGACATCAACGCCCGCTATGGTCATGGTGCAGGAGATAAAATTCTCTGCTCTCTGGCCACAAAGCTTCTGCACTCTCTGCGCAGCTGCGACACACTTGCCCGCATTGACGGAGACACCTTTGCCATCCATCTGGCAGAGACTGACCTTGAAGAAGGACTGAAGGCAGCCATGCGTATACAAAAACAGATTCATGGGAAAAAAATGGCCGAAATGCCGGACATCTATACAACCTTAAGCATCGGTGTTGCAGTACCCACGGATACCCTGCGCTGTCCGGATCTGCTACTGCAGGCAGCGGAAGCCCGGATGTATCAGGCTAAAAAGAAGGGCGGAGAATGTATCCTCCCCGCCCACCCATGATACTTTTCAGGTATGGAACCATCTCCGTAGAAGAGCCATCTCCGTTTCCGTCAGGGAAAGCTGGGCATTTTCACAAAGGTTCAGGGTATTGGCCAGAAGGCGCTCTGCAAGCGTCCCTGCAGATTCCCGTCCCTCGCCAAAACGATGACCTGTAAAGGCAATCCCCCGCAGGACAAAGTTTACATGCTGCCTGGCCACAGGTACTTCCTTTTCCCTGCACCGGTCCCGGACAGCCTTGGATACCGTGGTCATGTTATAACCCGACTGGTTTATTTCCTGGGCAATGGCGGAAAAAAGAACCCCGTAATGGGTGGGTGAAAGATAGGGCGTATCCGTAAGATCATGAATTTTCCTTGCCAGTGCTGCCATTTCAGGTTCCGCAGCCTCAAAGATCTCATCCCTGATGCCCGTATCTCCTGCAGGGGCCATATGCTTCAGCGGATCATATACGTAGCCCGGAATCACAGGGGAAGTGGCAAGGGTTCCCAGATCCAGCTCCGCAAGAAAGAGCTTGAAACTCCCCTTGCCCTGCCAGTCAAGGCTTACTTCAGGAAAGGCCTGCCGGATACGGTAGGCAAGCTGAGCCATGGTAACGGCTTCCGGTGAAGACCGGACAAAGGTCTGCACCAGACGGGAGCACTGATCCCGCTGTTTCTCCGTACCGACGGAAACACAATTCGGACGGACATGGTGAATATATGCGGTTTTCTCCGGAGAAACAGAAGCAGCACCCTCCATATTCACTGTTCCCGTTATCTCGCTAATAAGGGCTGCGGTGCCGTTCGGTACCTGTGGCTCAGGTCTCCGGATAATACGCGCAGGTTCCGTATACCCCATATTGCCACCGCCAAGGGCTTCCTCGATAAAGACATCCTGATCAATGACAAGGTCGCTGGCTGCCCTGTAGGCAGGGGAAGTGGAACCCACTGCAAGTACCGCCGTTCTCCTGTCCCACTTCCTTAACTTTAAAAGAACGGGCGTAAAATCAGCATCCGCACTCATGATGATGAATTCATCATAATTTACCTTATGATCCAGAAGATCCAGAAGATCCACAACCATGTGTACGTCCGCACTGGTTTTTCCCTGGGTGGTAAGGCTGGGACAATCCACGGTCTCAAAGGCACCACGGATAAAATAAGGCCTGAAATTTCCGAAACTTTTGGGATTAAGATAGCAGCGCCGTACCAGAATATTACGCTTTGCCCCGGCATCAATACCCGCATAGGGCGGCAGGGAGTTTTCAAGCCATGAAATCCAGTCAAGAGGCCGTGTGGCAAAGGTTCTTGCGATATTTGCATCCAGTTCTGAAAGCCGGATGAAAATATTATCAAAATCCACAAATACCGCACTGCGCATGGACCGTGTATTACATTCCAGATATTGCATTTTTCCTCCTTTCCCGCCTTAAATTGCGGGAAAATGTCCAGTACAAAGAATCCTTTGCCGTTTACGGAAGGGATTCCTTTTTATTTTTACGGACAGAAAAAAATCTGTCCCCCTGCATGGCACAAGGGATGAAAAAGCCAACCCTTTATCCACAGCTTAACAGAATACCACTCCTGAATAAAAAAACCCATTGATTATACTGTCCCAAATCCTCCATCAAATTTATCCACACCCCTCCTGTGGTGTTTCGGGAGGCTTTTTTCAGCCCTCAACGGGGGGGTGAGGATTCAAAAATAATTATTTATGAGGAATAATTCTCAAATATGAGACGCAACACTCAGAAAAAATCAATACACAGAATTTTTTGGCGTAGCTATACCTTTTGAGTCAACAATCTAAAAACTATTCTTCTGCCTTGGTACTGAGTCAAGCTGGTCTAAACCTTTAAATGGCATGTATCAAATCCAGATAAATCGGAAGACCTCCCAGTGCTGTTAATCCTACGCCTCTTTTTTCTTCTTCGTACTTGAATGGAAGGATGCCTTGTGTCATAATTTTTAAAATCCCCGTTGGTGATAGTTTTTGTGCGTAACAAATACTCTATCATACTGTTTTTTACAGTAACAACGGGGATTTTTATTTTTTTGATGAAAGATCGGGGGAAACCCGTCACCATCTATGAGGTGACTCAGGAAAAAAACAGCCTTGTCCCGATGATTATCCCATGCAGCAGGGAAGATGTGATACGGTTAACAGAAAAATAGTTGAAAAACAGCCTGCAATGTGTCACATGCAGGACAGGTTTCAGGCCCGCTGTCTTTACCTTCACCACACCCGGCCTGTGCTGGGCTTATTTGAAAACACAGCCCTTCACCAAAGACCGGCAATCTCTCCTGCATGCGAGGCCCCATGAACAAAACCCCTGTCTCTTTTCAGCAGGTCAGTTTCTGCTATGAAAATGGTATCCCTGTCCTGGAAGATATCAGTTTTGACATCCATGCAAGGGAACTGGTTGCCATGGTAGGTCCCAATGGAGGAGGGAAAACCACCCTTTTAAAACTCATGACGGGCATGCTGACACCATCTTCAGGCTGTGTGAGCCTCTTTGGGAAAAATCCCCTGACTGCCCGCTCCAGAATCGGGTATATGCCCCAGTACCTCCACTTTGATCCTGACTTTCCCATCACTGTACGGGAAGTGGTACTCATGGGCCGTCTGGGCCGGGGCGGCCTTCGGGGTTTTCTGGGCTGGCCGGACAAAAAGGATCGCAGCATGGTCATGGAATGCCTTGGCCATGTGGAAATGGATGCCCTTGCGGATCGTCCTTTTTCCGATCTTTCCGGAGGGCAGAAACAAAGGGTTATGATTGCAAGGGCCCTTGCCTGCGAACCGGAACTTCTGCTTCTGGATGAACCCACAGCCAATGTGGATTCCCAGACTGAAAGCCGCTTCATGGCCCTGCTGGAAGATCTTTCAAAGGATATTACGGTGATCATGGTCTCCCATGACATGGGTTTTGTCAGCGCCCTTGTAAAAAGTGTTCTCTGCGTCAACAAAAAAGTGGTTGTGCATCCCACATCGGAACTCACGGGAACGGCCATTCAGGATATTTATAACTGCAGCATGCAGATGGTCCGCCACGACCACCGCTGCACAGAAAAAGGGCATACCCATGTCATCCCTGATCAGCGTTCTCTTTGACCCGGATATCGTTTTTCTGCGTTATGCCTTTGCTGCGGGCATCCTGTCCAGCATCAGCTTCGGCGTGGTTGGATCCTATGTGGTGGCCCGCCGTATAAGCACCATTGCCGGAGCCATTGCCCACTGTGTTCTGGGAGGCATCGGTTTTGCCCTTTTCATGCAGGAAAGAAGTACTTCCCTACTGTGGACTCCCCTTACGGGAGCCCTGATGGCGGCGCTGCTGGCGGCCTTCATCATAGGACTGGTAAGCCTTAAGGCAGGCCAGAGGGAAGATACGGTCATCAACGCCCTATGGGCTGTGGGCATGGCAATAGGCCTTCTTTTCATGGCCAGAACATCGGGGTACATTGATCCCATGAGTTTTCTCTTCGGGAACATCCTCATGATAGGCCCCGCAGACCTTAAATTAATGGGAATCATGGCCGCATTCATCATCCTCATGGTCATGCTTTTCTACAACAAGCTTGTGGCTGTATGCTTTGACGAGGAGTTTCTTGAACTGAGGGGAGTTCCCGCACATTTTTATTATTTCATGCTCCTTGTTCTCACGGCCTTGAGCATTGTTCTTCTGATCCGGGTAGTGGGCATTGTCCTGGTAATTGCCATGCTGACCCTGCCCGCTGCCATTGCAGGTCAGCTTTCCCGCAGCCTTGCGGGTATGATGGGGCTTGCTGTTCTTTTTTCCATGGGTTTTACCACAGGAGGCATTGCCTTAAGCTTTGAAATGGATCTGCCCACAGGTCCTGCCATTGTGGTTCTGGCTGCAGCCAGTTACCTTTTCCTGCTGGTCTACCGTATACTTTATGGTCATTTTAAGAAAACCAACATTCACTCCAAATGAAGCCAGGAGGGCCAGACTTTCAAATATCCGGCCCTTTTACACACAACATTAAAGAAAAAAAGGATCAGGAATTGCTCGAAAAAAACTCTCTTGACCGCTGGTCTCTGGAAAATGCGCTGGATCTTTACGGCGTACGCAACTGGGGTGCCGGTTATTTCGACATTTCCCAGGATGGCGAGGTTATCATCACCCCCATTCCTGACCGTAAGGATCTGAGCATCAGCATCCCCAGACTCATAGAAGGCATCCGGGCCAGAGGCAAGGAAATGCCGGTGCTGCTGCGCATAGAAAACATTCTGGATTCCCAGATCTCATGCCTGCACAATGCCTTTTCCCTTGCCATTGCAAACGCAGGCTATAAAGGAAATTTCAGGGGCGTATACCCCATCAAGGTCAACCAGCAGAAACAGGTGGTGGAAGAGGTGACCAGCTTCGGTGCCCGCTATCACCACGGCCTTGAAGCAGGTTCCAAGGCAGAACTCATTGCCGCCCTTTCCTTTCTTAAAGACCCCGAAGCCTGCATTATCTGCAACGGCTACAAGGACGAGGAATTCGTGGATCTGGCCCTCTGGGCCTGCAAGATGGGTTTTCCCTGCTTCCTTGTCGTAGAAATGCCCGGAGAGCTGGAACTGATACTCGAAAGGGCTGCCATCATTGATGTCAGGCCCCGTGTGGGGATCCGCATCAAGCTTGCTTCCAAGGCGGGAGGCCACTGGACAGAATCCGGAGGAGACCGCAGCATTTTCGGCCTTGATACCACCCAGGTTGTGGCCCTTGTGGACAGACTCAGGGAAGTTGAAATGCTGGACTGCCTCCAGCTCCTTCACTACCACCTTGGCTCCCAGATACCCAACATCCGGGATATCCGTAATGCCGTACTGGAAGCCTGCCGCATCTATGTGGGACTTATCAGTGAAGGTGCACCCATGGGCTATCTGGACCTTGGCGGCGGACTTGCCGTGGACTATGACGGCTCCCACACCAACTTCTCCAACTCCCGCAACTACAGCATTGATGAATACTGTGCGGATATCGTTGAAACCGTCATGGGTGTTATGGATGAGGAAGAACTGCCCCACCCCACCATTATTACGGAGTCCGGCAGGGCAACGGTAGCCTATTATTCCGTGCTTCTTTTCAATATTCTGGATGTCAGTCGTCTGGAGCCCCAGCCCTTTCTCAGTGATATACCCGAAGATGCACCGGATGTGATTGTAAATCTTGTTGATGTTCTTCATTCCCTGACCCTGCGCAATCTTCAGGAATGCTTCAACGATGCCATCTATTACAGGGATGAACTGCGTCAGCGTTTTCAGCATGGTGCCGTCACCCTGCGGGAACGCTCCCTCGGAGAAACTATTTTCTGGCACATCATCCATACCATTGCCCAGGATGTGAAAAAGCTAAAACGCATTCCACCGGAACTCAGCGAGCTGGATGATGCTCTGGCAGACATCTACTATGGCAACCTGAGTGTTTTCCAAAGCCTCCCCGATGCCTGGGCCATTGATCATATTTTTCCCATCATGCCCATACACAGGCTTCTGGAAAAACCCACACGCAATGCCGTGATTGCAGATATCACCTGCGATTGCGACGGCAAGCTGGACAGCTTCATCGATATCCAAGGCGTCAGAAGATCCCTGCCCCTGCACGAGCTACGGCCCGATGAGGAATATTACCTCGGAGCCTTTCTCGTGGGAGCCTATCAGGAAACCCTTGGGGATCTTCACAACCTTTTCGGGGATACCAATGTAGTCAGTGTACGTATCCGGGAAGACGGAACCCTTGATTATGTAAAGGAAATGGAAGGGGACTCCGTGGCTGATGTTCTGAGTTATGTGGAATACAATCCCAAAGCCATGGCCGAACGCTTCCGCCATACGGCGGAAATGGCCATCAAGGCAGGATTCATCAGCGTGGAAGACCGCTACAAGGTCATGAAAGCCTATGAAACGGGCTTACTGGGATACACCTACTATGAACGCTGAGACCTTAAAAACTACCAAAAAAAACAAGGGAGGTAATCAATGTCCAGGGTTTTAATTATCGGTGCCGGCGGTGTCGGTCAGGTGGTGGTCCACAAATGCGCCCAGCTTCCCGACATTTTTTCCGAAATCATGCTTGCAAGCCGCACAAAGGAAAAATGCGACCGCATTGCAGTCCAGCTTAATCGCCCCATACAGACAGCCGCACTGGATGCGGACAAGGTGGCTGACACCGTGGCCCTGATACGTCAGTTTCAGCCGAAAATGGTCATCAACGTGGCCCTGCCCTATCAGGATCTTGCCATCATGGACGCCTGCCTTGAAACCGGCGTGCATTATCTGGATACAGCCAACTACGAACCACCGGATGTGGCAAAATTTGAGTATAAATGGCAGTGGGCCTATCAGGAGCGTTTTAAGGAGAAAGGTCTCATGGCCCTTCTCGGCAGCGGCTTTGACCCCGGTGTCACCAATGTTTTCTGCGCCTATGCCCAGAAGCATCACTTTGACGAAATCCATACCCTTGATATCATTGACTGCAACGCAGGCGACCACGGCAAGCCCTTTGCCACCAATTTCAACCCGGAAATCAATATCAGGGAAATCACCCAGAGGGGCCGGTATTGGGAGCAGGGCGAATGGGTGGAAACCGATCCCCTCTCCTGGTCCATGACCTATGATTTTCCCGAAGGCATCGGCCCCAAAAAATGCTTTCTCCTCTACCATGAGGAGCTGGAGTCTCTGGTGAAAAACCTTAAAGGCCTGAAGCGAGCCCGCTTCTGGATGACCTTTTCCGATGCCTACCTCACCCACCTGAAGGTCCTTGAGAATGTGGGCATGACCCGCATTGATCCCGTGGAAATCAAGGGCCAGAAGATCGCACCCATCGAATTCCTGAAGGCCGTTCTCCCCGATCCCGGAAGCCTCGGCCCCCTTACCAAGGGCCGCACCTGCATCGGCTGCCTCATGAAGGGCGTGAAAGACGGAAAAGAAAAAACCGTCTATATCTATAATATCTGCAGCCACGAAGAGGCCTATGCTGAAGTGGGTTCACAGGCCATCTCCTACACCACAGGCGTTCCGGCCATGATCGGTGCCAAAATGATGCTCACGGGCAAATGGACGGGCAAGGGAGTCTTTAATATGGAAGAACTGGATCCCGACCCCTTCATGGAAGCCCTGAACCTTCACGGACTGCCCTGGAAGGAAGTGATTCTCTAATGCTGACGGACTTCCTTGGAAAAGCCCTGGGCTTTGACCCCCACACCATCTCCACACCCGCCTTTGTGGTGGATGAAAGGCGCATAGAAAAAAACCTTGCCCGCCTGCGGGAGGTAAAGGAGCGGACAGGATGTCACATCCTTCTGGCTTTGAAGGGTTTTTCCATGTTCTCCACCTTTCCCCTGATCCGAAAAAGCCTTGACGGCACCTGCGCCAGCTCCGTGCATGAGGCCATGCTTGGAAAGGAAACCTTTGGCGGCGAGGTACACGCCTTTGCCGCAGCCTTCAGCAAAGAGGACATGGAAAGCTTTCTTTCCATCACAGATCATCTGGTCTTCAACTCCTTTTCCCTGTGGGAGCGTTTTAAACCCATGGTGCTCTCAGCCCCCAGGAAAATCAGCTGCGGAATCCGGGTGAACCCGGAGCGCTCCGTGGGCAGGGTTGCCATCTACGATCCCTGTGCACCCGGCTCCCGGCTGGGAGTCAGGCATAAGGATTTCAGGCCGGATATGCTTGAGGGCATAGAGGGACTGCATTTTCATGCCCTCTGCGAGCAGAACAGCCACGAACTGGAAATCGTGCTGGAAGGCTTTGTTCAGCACTTCGGAGAATTCATCCCCTCCATGAAATGGGTGAACTTCGGCGGTGGCCACCATATTTCAAGGCAGGATTATGATCTGGAAAAGCTCTGCCGCCTGATCACGGACTTCAGAAAACGCTTCAACAATATCCCCGTGTATCTGGAACCGGGAGAAGCCATTGCCCTGGACACGGGCTTTCTTGTGGCCGAGGTGCTGGACATCGCAGGCTCAGGCCCGGATACCCACGCCATCCTGGACAGCTCCGCCACCTGCCACATGCCCGATGTGCTGGAAATGCCCTACAGGCCGCAGATCATCGGAGCCGGGGAAGAGGGGGAAAAGGCCCATGCCTATCAGCTGGGCGGACTCTCCTGCCTTGCCGGGGACAATATCGGCCGCTACAGTTTTGACGCCCCCCTTGCCGTGGGAGACCGGCTGGTCTTCACGGACATGGCCCACTACTCCATGGTGAAAACCAATACCTTCAACGGCATTCCCCTGCCTTCCATCTACCGCATTGACATGGAAGGGAAAATGCATCTGGAACGAAAATTCGGGTATCAGGACTTTAAAACAAGACTGGGCTGAGTATAAGAAAGTCGTATTTATTCAATATCTTTTTCATTTGCAAGGCCTAATGACGGAAAGGCAGCTGTATAGGCACCCAAACTGTAGTAATCCACTATAATTACAAAGCATGCATTTCAGAATAAAATGTGCTGAATAATTACAGAAAGGCTTTCATGGAAAATAACAACGATTATCCTTTTTTTCTGGCCAGTGAAAATCCGGGAAACAACCCGGACAAATGCCTCTTTCATGTCATTCCAGTACCCTGGGAGGCCAGCGTATCCTATGGCGGAGGCACGGCCAGGGGACCTTCGGCCATATTAAAAGCTTCGGACCAGCTGGAACGTTTTGACGGTGTGGATGAGCCTGCCAACCTTGGCATATGGACCCATCCACCCATAGCCTGTGAGTCTTCCCCCGCCAAAGTCCTTTCCCGTATTGCCGGAGCCTGTGACAGTGTTTTTTCCAGATATGGCATTCCCGTGCTTTTAGGGGGGGAACACACAGTGACCCTGGGCGGACTAATGGCAGCAAAGGAACGATTCGGAGAAATCGGCATAGTACAGATTGATGCCCATGCGGATCTCAGGGATTCCTACGAAGGAAACCCCTATAGCCATGCCTCGGTCATGCGCAGGGCACTGGATCTTGGTCATCGGGTTTTTCAGGTGGGAGTCCGTGCCCTCTGTTCAGAAGAAGCGGACTTCAGGGAAGCCTTTCCCGTGGCACATCTGGATGCATCGGCCATTGCCCTTTCAGGAATACCAAACAAGCTTCTGCCCCATGATTTTCCTGAGCGTATCTGGCTTACCATTGATGTGGACGGCATTGATCCTACGGTGATGCCATCCACTGGAACCCCTGTTCCCGGAGGACTGTCATGGTATCAGACCCTTGACGTTATTGCTAAATCCGTAACAGGACGCAGAATCATCGGCTTTGACTGCGTGGAACTGGCCCCCATTAACGGCCTGCACCATGCCGATTTTACAGCGGCTCACCTGATTTATCAGACCATGGGAATAATCCAGAGACAATCCAGACTTCCCTGAATCACCAAGTCCGGAAATGGTTTTTTATCTGGGCAACACAGCGTTCGACAATAGTGAACATCGGCTCTTTTGTATCCGCCACTCCGCCTGCTGCATCTTTTTTATCCAATCTTTTTTTCCTTTTCCGAAAAAAAGAACCTTATTCAGTACCAGAAAAAACATCAAATCATAGACCAGACCTTGCTTCAAAAAAATAAGAGTAATGTTTTCAAATACAAATACTATAAAAACATAAAACACCCAAAACATGGCACGCAAGATGCAATACAAAACTATGAGTCCAAGTGATTCAATGCCCTACCCCGGTCGGGTTATCCTTAACAAGGTAACCTAGCCCACTTAAAACCGGAGATCATTCCGGTCCCATCCATATAACTCGCCAAATACCTGCCAGGCTGGGTGTCCCTTCGACCAGGACACCCGGCGATAACCCTCCCCTCCATAATTTCTTAATATGATCTTAAAAATTTACAGCACCCATAAAATTTCATATCCATAAATCCAGAGATTTACCCTCGACATAAAACACCCGGATATCATAATGCACCTTTCAACCAGCTTGAAAATCTTTCCCTTTGCCTGTAATTTGAAATCTGATACTGATTTCCTGGTTTGCACGCAAAAAATCAACAAATTCCCAATAAAAAATCATAACTGGTAAAACAGAAAAGAAACGGAAAACACATGGGGCCTCTGGCAGAAGAAATGAATCAGCCACTTGAATCCAAGGCACTGCTGGCCTGCCTTGAGGTAGGAAAAACCCTGACATCCACCCTGGATCTCAACGAAATCCTACAGCTGATCATGGAAAAAATCAGCAGTTTTGTTGCAGCTGAGCACTGGTCTCTGCTGCTTCGAAACGAAGATAGCGGTGAGCTGAGCTTTAAAATTATTGTTGGTATTGATAAAGAATTCCTTTCGGATGTCACCATTGAAAAGGGCAGAGGGATTGCCGGGTATGTGGCTGAAAGCGGAGAGTCCCTCTTTGTACCATCCGTAAAGAATGACCCCCGCTTTTTTCCGGGCATTGATGCCGTCACCGGCTTTGAAACCCGGTCCGCCTTCTGTCTTCCACTGTGCATCCATGGTAAAGTTCTTGGCGTCATTGAAATTCTTAACCTTGAAGACGTAAAAATTTTTAAAGAACTGCATCTCCCCATTTTGATGCTGCTTGCGGATTACGCAGCCATTGCCATAAGAAATGCCCAGTTCCTGGACCACATTCGTCTTCTCAGCATTACAGATGAATATACAGGCCTGTACAATGCCAGATACATGCATGAACTTTTAGAAAAAATGCTCCATGCGCTACACACTGAAAATAAAAAAGCGGCTGTGGTTTTTATGGATATGGATCACTTCAAAACAGTTGTCGATACAAGGGGACACCTGATGGGCTCAGAGGTTCTCCGTGAAGTAGGACAAACCGTAAAAGCAGCTCTGAGTAAAAAAGATATTGTAATAAAATACGGGGGAGATGAGTATGTGATGATCTTTCCTGACTGCAACAGAATAAATGCGCATGAAAAATGTACGAAAATTCTCAACGCCATCCGCAGAACACCCTTCCTGCAATCTGATCCGCAGCCCCCTGTACATGTAACTGCCAGTCTCGGCTTTGCTATTTATCCTGATGATGCCGTCACCAGAAAGGAACTACTTCTCCTTGCGGACCAGGCCATGTACAAAGCAAAAAAAAGGGGGAAAAACAGTGTTGTTTCATGGGCAGAGGAAGGAAATGAAAAAGCTTAAGGTAAATTTGCAAAGGCAAAAATAAAACAAACCTCCAAGGGTATCCTGACCGGGATCGATCCACGACACATACCGTTTCACTTATCGCTGCTTCCTTCCGGATCTGACGAGGTTCATGATGGTATGTTACGCAGCGGCCGGTCAGGATACCCCTGGAGGCTCATTCACTGGGGGAATATACAGACCCATAAGCTTCTTGACAAGACATTCTTCACTTAGTTTTTAAAAGAAAGCATAAACCACCCTTGAATACGCAGTCTTTTTTCCTAAAAAAAATTATCACGGCCCTTACCATCCACAAAATGTGGCAGAAGGAAGACAGTATCCTGATCGCCGTGTCCGGTGGCGCCGACTCCATGGCCCTGCTCCATGGCCTTGCAGACCTCAAAAACCTGCATGGTGCTTTTATGGGAGTTGCCCATCTGAACCATAGTCTCAGACCCGAAGCGGATGAAGAAGAATCCTTTGTGGCTGATCAGGCTGCGCAACTTGGCATACCCTTCCACAGCCACAAAGTTTCCCTTCACAGGGAGTATCCCGGCCTCGGCTGCGAAGAGGCCGGTCGCATGGCCCGGTATAATTTCTTTAATTTTTTAATGAAAACGAAAAAATATACCCGGATTGCCACAGCCCACCATGCCGGTGACAGAACAGAACAGATCCTCATGAATCTTATACGGGGTTGCGGTCCTGACGGTCTTGGGGGAATTCCCGCCATTCGGGACGGATATGTTGTCAGGCCGCTGATCGACATGGAGAGAAAGGAAATAATCTCTTACCTTAAAGACAAGGGACTTTCCTGGAAAGAAGATCCGTCCAATACAGATACCCGTTTTCTGCGTAACCGCATCCGGCATCAGCTCATTCCCCTGCTGGAAAACAATTTCAATCCTGCCATCCGCAAAGGCCTTCTGCGCACAGGAAACATTGCCGCAGAAGAAAACAGGTGGATGAACTCCATGGCTGAAAAAACTTACAGCAGCCTGCTGCTGGAAGAGAAAAGCAATGCTGTTATCTTAGATGGCAGGAAACTCTCGCTGCTGTTTCCCGGACATCAGGCCCGTATCCTGCGCCATGCCATCTTCCAGATTCAGGGAAACCTGCAGTCCATCACCCTGCCCCATGTGGAAGCCATACAAAAAGCCCTTCAATCCACAGAGTCCAGCGAGCTTCATCTTCCAGGAAAAATTCTTGTCCGGCTTTCCCAAAACATCCTTGAAATCAAAAAAGCAGAACATTCCCTGAGAGAAAAAGAAAGCCCTCTGCCTTTTTTTTCAAAGGAACTGCCTCTGCCTGAAAAGCTGCCCGCAAGCATTCTCCTTCCCCATGGTTTCGGAAGACTTGAGATTTTAGGTCAGCAGCCATCCGATACTCCTTCGGATATGTATACATCGATTTCAGACCGGCTGTTTCCCCTGACCATCCGTGCCCCCCTGCCGGGTGATCGCATGCATCCATGGGGCCGGGGAGGAAGCAGAAAACTGATGCGACTGTTCTCAGAAAAAAAAATCCCAAAAGAGCTTCGCCGAAAAAGGCCTGTTATTGCAGTAAAAGAAGGTATCATCTGGGTACCGGGGCTGCCACCGGATGAAAAAAACAAGGCTGAAAACTCCAAAGACAGGCCTGTATGGCTTTTATGGTATGATGAAAAACTCTAAAAAAAACATGAAGAACCTTCACGAAATTCCACCGGGTGTGTTATAGGAATAGGGATATTCATTGTATTCAGTTTATCCTGAAGACAATGAAGGCCAGATATGCCCTGCACAAGGGAGCCAGCAGGCTATATACACCCGGGCTGACTTGCCTGATGCAGGATTGTGATTATTATGTGCAGGACGTTTTGTCATAAGGCAATTCCATATATGGTAAAAAATCCACTGTTTCATCCGTATCAGGTAAAAGGATTTTTTTTTGCGGCTTATCAAGGATATTATTAAAAGATTACAATTCATTCCTGATCAGATGGCCCGGAAATTTTTTCCATCCAACCTTTATTTACGGACAAACATCCACGCTCCGGGAGGGCGCTTTGAACCCATTTTATAAAAATCTTTCTCTGTGGCTCGTCATCATTCTCATGATGATCATGCTTTACAACATCTTTAACCAGCCCCAGTATGCCGAGGAAAGTATTGGATATTCCGAATTTCTAGCCATGGTGGACAGGGACCAGGTCTCCAATGTCACCATACAGGGTAATGATCTTCTGGTGGTCACCCCGACCAACCAGCGTTTCAAGGTTTATGCCCCTGATGATACGGAACTCATTCCCATGCTCCGTACCAAAGGTGTTGCCATTAAAGCCAGACCTCCTGCGGAATCTCCATGGTTTCTTACAGTACTGGTTTCCTGGCTTCCCATGCTTCTGCTGATAGGTGTCTGGATCTTTTTCATGCGCCAGATGCAGGGCGGTGGCGGCAAGGCCATGAGTTTTGGTAAGAGCAAGGCACGGCTAATGGATGAAAATACCACAAGGGTCACATTTGTGGATGTGGCCGGTGTGGAAGAAGCCAAGGAAGAGCTGGAAGAAATTGTAGACTTTCTTAAGGATCCGAAAAAGTTTACCCGCCTCGGCGGACGTATTCCAAAGGGTGTTCTGCTTACAGGATCTCCCGGAACAGGCAAAACCCTACTGGCCCGGGCCGTTGCCGGAGAGGCAGGCGTTCCTTTTTTCAGTATTTCCGGTTCCGATTTTGTGGAAATGTTTGTTGGTGTCGGTGCTTCCCGTGTCCGGGATCTTTTCAATCAGGGCAAGAAAAATGCGCCCTGCATAATCTTCATCGATGAAATTGACGCCGTAGGCCGCCAGAGGGGTGCCGGCCTTGGTGGTGGACACGATGAAAGGGAGCAGACCCTTAATCAGATGCTGGTGGAAATGGATGGCTTTGAATCCAATGAGGGAGTCATACTCATCGCCGCCACCAACAGACCCGATGTTCTCGATCCTGCCCTTCTGCGGCCCGGCCGTTTTGACCGGCAGGTTGTGGTTCCCCTGCCTGATATTGCAGGCAGAGAGGCCATTCTGCGCGTTCACATGAAAAAATCCCCCATAGGGAAAGATGTGAATATTAAGGTGCTGGCCAAAGGCACCCCCGGCTTTTCCGGTGCAGACTTAGAAAACATGGTCAATGAAGCCGCCCTGATAGCTGCCAAGCGGGACAAGGATTTCCTGGACATGAAGGACTTTGAAGATGCCAAGGATAAAGTCTATATGGGCCTTGAGCGTAAATCCAATGTCATGAGTGAAGAGGAAAAAAAGGTAACGGCCTACCATGAAGCTGGCCACGCCCTTGTTGCAAGGCTCCTGCCGTTTACGGATCCTGTGAACAAAATCACCATCATCCCCAGAGGACGGGCTGCAGGTATCACCTGGTTCCTTCCCGATGAAAGTGCATTCCGCTACAAGGACCAGCTGATCAGCGGACTGTCCGTGGCCTTTGGCGGACGGGCTGCCGAAGAAATCATCTTCAAGCGCATCAGCACGGGGGCCGCCAATGACATCAAACAGGCAACAGATGTGGCTCAGCGCATGGTCCGCTCCTGGGGCATGAGCGATGACCTTGGCCCCATTTCCTATGCCAAGGGAGATGAACAGATTTTTCTTGGCCGGGACATTGGACAGAACCGGGATTATTCCGATGAGACAGCGAGAAAAATTGATTATGAAATCTCCAGCCTTATCCATAATGCCTACGAGAAAGCACTGGAAGTACTTAAAGATAACCTTGAAATCCTGCACAAGCTTTCGGCCATGCTTCTCGACAAGGAAACGGTTTCCGGAAAAGAACTGGATGATCTGATTTTAACCATACGCCCGGATATTATCTTTCCCTCCCATCTACCGGAAATGGACGATGACGACAATCTTTACGACGCACCGGAACGCAAAGGGCCGGAAAACTATACAGGACAGGGAAAAGACGGAATCAGTCCGGATACAGGAGAGGAAAATCAGGATGACAGACAGGACGGAAATGACAGTCCTGAGCCTGAAGAACCCGGACAGCAGGAAGAAGACAGGGATAAAAAACAGGATGACGACACCCGGTCCTGATCTTTGAAAATCGTTTATCAAGCATATTCATACGGGCCTTTTTCCAGCCTTCTCAGGCAGAAAAAGGCCCGTATATTTTCATTAGAGGAGATTCCATGCCGGAACTCATGCTTCAGACAGCAAGAACAACCCTTTCCATAAAGGGGCGCTGTGCACTCATGGGCATTATCAACTGCACCCCGGACTCCTTTTCCGACGGAGGTCGTTTTATAGCTCTGGAAAAAGCACTGACCCACGCAAGGAACCTGATTGCCGAAGGAGCTGACATTCTGGATGTGGGCGGAGAATCCACACGTCCCTTTGCCACACAGGTCTCTGCAGAAGAAGAATGCCGGCGGGTCATCCCCCTGATCCGGGAACTGAGGCGGGAAACGAACCTGTCCATCTCCATCGATACCCGCAAAGCCAGCGTGGCTAAAGCAGCCATTGAAGCAGGCGCAGATATTATCAACGACATATCAGCGCTGGAAGACCCGGACATGCTGCCCCTTTGTACAGACACCGGCGCAGCCCTTGTTCTCATGCATATGCAGGGTACGCCGGCAACCATGCAGCTTCAACCCCGTTACAGCGATGTGGTCAGGGAAGTGTCAGACTATCTGCGTACAAAAAGCGAACAGGTCCTGAAAAGTGGGATTGCCGCCAATCGCATTGTTCTGGACCCCGGAATCGGTTTCGGAAAAAACCTGCAGGACAATCTTAAGCTGCTGGCCAACCTCAGCACACTTAATACCCTTGGCTTCCCCCTTTTGCTGGGTACTTCCCGTAAAAAATTCATCCGGGCCCTTTCTGCCAGTCATCATCAGGAGCCGGATGTACTTTCAATGGAGGTTCTGGCCGGAACGCTGGCCACCAGTATTGCAGGTTTTCAAAGCGGTGCATCCATACTCAGAATCCATGATGTGGCAGCCACCCGTGCTACGCTGCAAGTTTATACAGCCATATGCAATGCCGCACCTTCCGGAACATTCCCGTAAAAAACATTCTGAAACAGACAGATGCCGCTTGACAAAAAGTTCTGTTTGCTGGAATCTTGCCACGCAATTTTCCAAAACACCATGAGGAGGTTCCATGCTGCTGGTCATCGATGTTGGAAATACCAATACTGTCATTGGGGTTTTCGAGGAAACAATACTTCATAAAGACTGGCGCATCCCATCCAAACGGGATACCACTGCAGATGAATTTTATGTTCTGGTGAAAAACCTCTTTGAAGATGCCGCCATCCCCCTTAGAGAAATCCGGAAAACCATAATTTCATGCGTTGTCCCGCCTATGGTTCCGGTACTTGATGCCTTCTGTCGCCGTCATATACAGGCCCCCCCACCCCACTGGGTTGATGCGGATTCCGTCAAAGGATGGATGCCCATCCTCTACACCAATCCCTCAGAAGTAGGTGCCGACCGCATTGTAAACAGCGTTGCCGCTTACCATCGATATCACCAGGCACTTATAGTCATTGATTTTGGCACAGCAACGACCTTTGATGTTATTTCAGAAGCAGGAGAATATCTCGGAGGAGCCATCTCTCCAGGAATTGCAATTGCTGCGGATGCCCTTTTCCAGCGGGCCTCCAAACTGCCCAGGGTTGCCCTGTTCAACCCTCCTTCAAAGGTGATAGGCAAAGATACGGAAAGCAGCCTGAAATCGGGCATAATACATGGATACGCCGCTCTGGTGGACGGCATGGTGGAAAAAATCCGAGAAGAACTGCCAGCTCCTCTAAAAGTCATCGCCACCGGTGGCCTTGCTCCCCTTATGCAGGCAGTATCCCGCACCATTGAAGTGGTAGACAGCAACCTCACCCTGGAGGGCCTTCGTCTCCTGAGCGATAGAATTGAATAAAAAACAAAATACCCGCCGGGTCAGGGGCGGGTACAAAATAAGCTGTCCATAATCATAAAACAGATTCTGTCAGCCCCGCCCACTTTCCTTTAAAGCATCAAGAAAAACCTCATAGAAGCGCTGATGATCTGCCAGACCCTGGCGGAGAAGCCCCTCAAAGTCCGGCAAATGACGTACGTTCATCACCATATTGACACTCCGTATAAAAGCCACGAGAGAATCCAGGGTACTGTGACGCTCGGAAAGCATAAGCGCAAACATTTCCCTGCGCATGGACATGGGCAGGCGTTCCAGATAAAGCAGGACAGGATTACGTTCACTGCTTTCCCCTCCTCCGAAAGACTCATGCACCATGACCAGCTTACAGGTGTGCATACGCAGGTTTTTAAGGGCTTCGTGGGGTTCCTTAACCGCTATCACCTGATATTCCATCAGTTCAAGGGCTTTCTGAATCTGCCTTTGAAGTTCCGGATCTTCCACACAAACAAGGGCAAGATCCCCTTCCTCTTCGGCAAAAACCAGAGAAGAGAAGGATTTACGCTCCACATCCTTATCAGAAGTACTTTCCTGTACAGGCCCGGATGAATCTTCATGCCACCCGTTTCCAGCAGAAGGTGCCGTAAAGGAACTGCGATGTCCGCATTTCGGACAGGTCATTCCCACGGTTTTCCCCGGAGGCACCTTGCCATCTGGAATACGGAAGGATGCATCACAGCCATCACACACCAAAACCATGCCATCTTCACCCATAATCAGAAGCCCTCCCGCCGACCATAACCCCTGTCAATTTCAAGGTTGTCTATATCAGTTGTTTTCTCTCCTCTGGCAGACTTGACCCGGTCAATACCCCGGGCAACAGACTCCCTCTTGGAAGCATAGGCCAGAGCTGTGGCTTCAGTTACCAGGCCTTTTTCATAAAGTTCGATAATTGAATCATCAAAGGTACACAAGCCCCGGTGGCGTCCTGCCTGAATCATTTCATAGAAAGTTTTACCTTCAGACTCACCATGCATGATAACATCCTTCACCCTGAGACTGGTTCCAAGAATCTCAAAGGCAGCGACCCTTCCTCCCCCAACCTTGGGCAAAAGGCGCTGGCAGATAATCCACTTAACGGAATCAGAGAGTCGGATACGCATCTGCCTCTCCTCTTCGGTCTCAAACATACCAATGATACGATTGATGGTCTTACCCGCATCCACCGTATGCAGGGTAGTCAGCACCAGATGGCCGGTTTCTGACGCCCTGAGACCAATTTCCACGGATTCCTTATCCCGCATCTCCCCCACCAGAATTACCTTGGGCGCCTGACGGAGTGCCGCACGCAGCCCTGTAACATAATCGGGGAAATCCACACCGTATTCTCTCTGGTTAAAGGTGGATTTTTTCTGGGGATGCTGATATTCCACCGGATCCTCAAGGGTGACCACATGCACTTCCTGGGTATTGTTTATGGCATCCAGCATGGCCGCAAGGCTTGTGGACTTACCTGAACCCGTGGCACCTGTCACAAAAATCAGGCCGTTTTTTTCCGATGCAATTTTATGGAAAACTTCCGGAAGATTAAGGGTATCAATGGTCGGAATGCGGGCCTCCAGCTTTCGAAGAACCGTGGAATAATTTCCACCGGACTGGGAAAATACATTCACACGAAATCTGGCCTTACCGGGCAACCCATAGGAAAGATCACAGGAACCCTCCTGAACCAGCTGGCGTGCCATCCTGCGGTTCCTGCCCACAAGGGTCAGGGCCAGCATTTCCGTCTGGTAGGGAGTCAGGGATGGCAGAGGGGGCGTTATGGGAACCCCCAGCAGCCTGCCATCACTCTCCACCTGAGGAGGACGTCCTGCGGTAAAATTGAGGTCCGACACATTCTGCCTGTAATCGAGCATCTGCGTAAGAATATGATCAATTTCCTGCTTTTTCATGGTATTCCCCTTCCCATTTCAAACCCTTTAAGAATAATTTCAGACTTCCGTGAAATCCAGTGGTGGATTTTTGAGGAAATTGACAAAACGGGATTTTTCATTGGATTTGGAATAGGCATCATCGGCGGAAATGATCCCTTTAGTATAAAGATTCATGATGGCATCATCCAGAAGCTGCATACCGTATTTTTTACCCGTCTGAATCATGGAGGCTATCTGGAAGGTTTTGCCTTCCCGGATGAGGTTTCTCACTGCAGGATTGGCGATAAGAATCTCCATGGCAGCAACACGCCCCTTCTGATCCACCCTTTTAAAAAGGGTCTGGGAAATCACAGCCCGGATGCTGTCTGCCAGGGTGGAACGAACCTGGGCCTGCTGGTTGGCAGGAAACACTTCTATGATACGGTCAACGGTTTTTGCAGCGCTGTTGGTATGCAGGGTGGCCAGCACAAGGTGGCCGGTACTGGCTGCCTCCATAGCCAGAGAAATAGTTTCCAGATCCCGCATCTCGCCTACAAGAATAACATCCGGGTCTTCACGCAAAGCCCCGCGCAGGGCCGCAGAAAAGCTTTTGGTATGGCTGCCCACCTCCCGGTGATTGATGAGGGCACTCTGGCTGGTGTGCACAAATTCGATGGGATCTTCCACGGTGATGATATGGTCTTTGCGATGGCGGTTGGCCACATCCAGAATGGCTGCAAGGGTGGTGGACTTACCGGAACCTGTCGGGCCTGTCACCAGTACCAGCCCCCTGGGAAGCAGAGCCAGTTTGGAAATCACCGAGGGCAGTCCCAGCTGTTCCGCCGTAAGGATATTGGTGGGAATTTCCCTGAACACGGCACCCACTCCGTTACGCTGGAGAAAGAAATTGGCCCTGTAGCGGGCAAGTCCCTGGATTTCATATCCAAAATCCACATCCCCTGTTTCTTCAAAAGATTTGATCTTATCCTCGGGGCAGATCTCATACAGCATGGACCGGAGTTCATCATTGCCCAACACCTTGTATTTGACCCGCTCCATATCACCGTTAATCCGCAGGGCAGGCGGCTGGCCTGCCACAAGATGCAGATCCGAAGCACCCTGATCATGCATAAGCTTGAAAAAAGCGTCTATCCTTGCCATTGTTCTGTCTCCATAAGGAAGGCCATGCATGCCCCCTGAGTTCAGGGCACACCCTAAAAACAGTATTCAGCCCCCCATCATCATCGCCATCCTGTAGAGGGTCGATACCAGCATCTGCTGGAGAAAAACGATACCCAGAATGATAATTATGGGAGAAAAATCAATACCACCAAACTGCAGAGGAATCCACCTGCGCACCCTGTCCATGACAGGATCCGTTACCTGATGCAAAAAACGTACAATGGGATTGTAAGGATCGGGATTTACCCAGGACAATAAAGCCCGTGCTATAAGAATCCATACATAAATAGTCAGTACCATTTCCGTTATTTTAGCCAGCGCCATAAAAAAATTACCCAGTAAAAACATATAAAAAAAACCCTTTTCCTTTATGATTTACGGACCATTGCAGCCCTGATTCCCCTGAAAATAATCAACAGGGAACTAACTACCTTCCTTTAAAAAAAACTTATGTCAGAATCCATCAGCAAAACTTTCAAGAGGGCTCTTTAAACATATGATGCAGCATACGCCATGGCCCTGAAACCGTCAAGATTATGGACCAGTCACACATCCACGCACTGGATAAAGCCCTGTGAAACTGATATGGAAATATCTGCTTCCACTGTCAAGGGAGAGCTATGATCAGAAAAAAGCTGCCGTTTTTTGTCGAAAACAACCTCTTTTGCGCAAGCTCGTATATTTTCTCTTTCCCCATACCCTGAAAGGATATAATCCATGCCTTCTGTACTTACCGGAAAAACCATAGGCTTTATTGGTGCAGGCAATATGGCAGAGGCCATGATCCATGCCCTGCGTCATAACCTTGGACTTTATCCGGACAAAATCCTTGCATCGGATTCCAGCAAAACCCGCAGGCAAGAGATCAGCAAACTGTACGGCATTGAAACCTCTGATGACAACATGGAAGTATTTCTCAAATCCGACATGGTTATTCTTGCCGTAAAACCCCAGCAGCTGCCGGAACTTCTCTCTTCTATGACCACAGATAAGCGCTATGGCCTGATGGCTTCCAGAAAACTTGTGGTCTCCATTGCTGCGGGCATTGCCCTGCCAACACTGGAAAATCTGCTGACCACCAACCTGACACAGGAGCAGAAAGAAAATTTCATTCCCATCCGTATAATGCCCAACACACCAGGCCTTGTGGGATGCGGCATGTCAGGCATCAGCAGGAGTGCAAGGGCCAGTGATACGGACATGGAACTGGCCATGGCCCTTGCCGCTTCCATGGGCAAGGTATGCCTGCTGCCGGAATCCCTGATGGATGCCCTTACAGCCCTGTCCGGCTCAGGCCCCGCCTATGTTTTTCTTATGGCAGAATCCATGATACGGGCAGGAAGGGAAATGGGACTTTCCTCTGAAGACAGCCGGACCCTTACGGTACAGACCCTGAAAGGAGCCGTTGCCCTCCTTGAAAAGGGAGATGCCGATGCCGCCACCCTGAGGCAACGGGTAACATCACCGGGCGGAACAACGGCAGCAGCCATCTCCGTATTTCAGGACGCCGGATTTGAGGACCTTGTGGTAAAGGCCATTGCTGCGGCAAGGGATCGTTCCATTGAGCTTTCCGCACGGTGATAAAGATCTTTTTCCTTTGTAACCTCCATCCTGAAAAAGGATCTTTATCTTAAGATGTCCAAAGTACCAGAGACTTACTTGATCAATTAAAATATTGATATGACACTTTTTTTAATATTTTTCCACCGGGAATGATTCCATGATTATCCTAGAACCCGTATCCCTTATTGCAGCCTTTGGTGCAGGCCTGCTTTCCTTTCTGTCTCCCTGCATTCTTCCCCTGATACCGGCCTACTTTAGCTTTATCTCCGGCGTATCCATTGAAGAGCTGGCAGAAGGCCCTTCCAGCGAGGCCAGGCAAAGAATAAGGATCAGTACCTTCGGTTTTATCCTTGGGTTTTCATTGGTTTTCATTGCCCTTGGCGCATCGGCAAGCTTTCTGGGCCAGCTCTTTTCCGGTACCGGCTTCTGGCTTCGCATTACAGGAGGTGCTATGGTGCTGATTTTTGGCCTGCACCTCATGGGTATTCTACGCATTCCTATTCTGCAGTCGGAAAAAAGGATACACTTGAAATCAAGGCCCGTACACGGCCTGGCTGCCATTTTTATAGGCATGGCCTTTGCCGCTGGATGGAGTCCCTGTATCGGTCCCCTGCTCGGCTCCATCCTTGTCATTGCAGGTACAAAGGAGAGCGTGGAATATGGCATCCTTCTGCTCTCAGTCTATGCCGCAGGCCTTGCCCTGCCCTTTGCCCTTCTGGCCTTTGCGGCAACCCGGCTCATGGTCTTTGTCAAAAAAGCCAAGGGCTTTATCCGTGTGGCCAATGTCACCGCAGGCCTGCTTCTTGTTGCCACCGGCCTTATCCTGATGAGCGATCAGATGGGAAGACTGGTTTTTATTCCATAATAAAAAAACATATCAGCTGATTTTTTGAATATTCAAACCAAAAGCCAGGGAGATATACACATGATCCATGTTCGTCTTTTTCTTACAGCCACCCTGCTTCTCCTATTCACTGCAGGCAACCTCACAGCCCAGTCCCTCAGCTGGACACCCTATAAGCAGGCTCTGGAAACAGCCGCCTCTGAAAACAAACAGATCTATCTCTATTTCTACAGCCCCCAGTGCCCCTGGTGCCGGACCATGGAAAACAAAACCCATGGAGATGGGAAGGTGGCAGCCTATCTGAAAGAAAACTTCATCAGCGTCAATATCAACATGGACACCAACCCGGCCCTGACAAGAAAATACAGGGTCAGCGGCGTACCCGCCAACATTTTTCTCTCCTCAGAAGGAGAAACCCTTTTCAGCAGACCCGGCCATGTGCCGCCGCAAACCTTCATTCGGATTCTTGAAATTCTACACACAGGAAAACACGATAAATGAACAATTTTGACAAGATATACCGCAATATTGTACTGGACCATCCCCATCCAGGACCTCCAGGAAACCGCATACGTCCAGCTGCGGTATCCTTCCTTCTTACACCGGATGAAGCCCCCAGGCTGCTGGCCATACAAAAAGCAGCCCATCCGCACTACACCTGGGCCGGGCAGGTAGCCCTCCCCGGTGGTCATGTGGACCCTGAAGACCCGGACACGAAACATACAGCCCTGCGGGAACTGGAGGAGGAACTGGGGATCTCCTCCGACAAAGTTGATATGATCGGTTCTCTAGGCCATTTTATGACCCTTAACAATGTGTGCATCGAGGTTCTTGCCGGCTGGTGGCAAGGCTCAGGCCCCCTGCGCCATGATCCTTCAGAAATTGACAGGGTTCTGGACATACCATTGAATATACTGATGGAAAACCATCTGGCCTCAGGTTTTTCAGGCAGGGAGCCAGACTGGACCGAACTGCGCTATCCCATAGAAGACGCCGTCATCTGGGGAGCCACAGCACGCATTGTCCACCACTTCATGGAGTGTCTTCTTTCTACCGGAAACCATCCTCTTTCCTCCTGCGGATAACACGCAGCACCATGCGCAGCATAAGCCAGCCACTGATAAGGCTCATGGCCGCAGGGACCCAGACATTCTGCTGCCAGCGCTCTGTTTTCATCGCCTCAAAAAGACCCGCAATGCCCAGAAGCAGTATGGGAAAAAGCATCCAGAAGACAATCCGGCATGCTGCCTGATTATCATACCATGGTATGTGTTTCTGACGATGTACCGGTTTTTTCCCCCACCCCATTTTTATCTCCTTCTCCCTTCTTATCTGCCTTTTTTAATCGATAAAGAAAAAGCCTGTTTTTGCAATGCCAAATTACTTTCTGAACATATTTTACCCCCTGCCCAAGGGAGAAAAAATCTTTTTCCACAGGGAAGCTGTTTTTCCCCAAGAAACCAGATAGATCCCACAACAAACACAACATACAGTCACACAAAAACACAACAGCGCAATATACAGACTTGACATCCCAAACTCTCTTCCCTATCTTGACCCAGAAACAAAGATTGATTCTTTCTTCCAGACAGGCTCATTTCCGATCCTGCGACCATAAAGATCTCAGTCAGTAAAACAGCCGACAACCCCACTTCCCCAGAGAGATGCCATGCTCGAAAGCATTAAAAAACGAAACGGCCGTATTGTCGAATTCGACTCTTCCAAAATCACCGCAGCCATTACAAAGGCTGGAAAAGCCACCGGAGAATTCACGGAACGGGAAGCCCGCAAGCTTACCCTCCGGGTATTAACTCTGATAAAAGACATGCGCCTTGGGCCCTCTCCGGATGTGGAGTCCATACAGGATATTGTGGAACGCATACTTCTGGACTCCCCCTACCTGCAAACGGCCAAAGCCTATATCATCTACCGGGAACAGCGCAAACAGCTCCGCAACATTGTCTCCGGCGTCAATGGTGACCTTGTGGACAACTACCTCAGGCAGATGGACTGGAAGATCAAAGAAAACAGCAACATGAGTTATTCTCTCCAGGGCCTGAACAATTATATTTCCTCTGATATCACGGCGGAATACTGGCTGAACCGCATCTATCCCCCGGAAATCAGAAGGGCCCACAAGGAAGGGGACATCCATATACATGACTTAAGCCTGCTTTCCGTCTACTGCGTGGGCTGGGACCTGCAGGATCTGCTGCGACAGGGCTTTAAGGGCGTTGCAGGCAAGGTGGAAAGTGCTCCGCCCCGCCATTTCCGTACGGCCTTGGGCCAGCTGGTAAATTTCTTCTACACCCTTCAGGGCGAAGCAGCAGGTGCCCAGGCCGTGTCAAATTTTGACACCCTTCTGGCACCCTTTATCCGTTATGACGAACTGGATTATGCGGATATCAAACAGGCTCTGCAGGAGTTTGTGTTCAACATCAATATTCCCACACGGGTGGGTTTCCAGACCCCCTTTACCAACATAACCATGGACCTCAATGTACCTTCCATCCTTAAAGATGTACCCGTGGTAATCGGTGGCAGGGATATGGATATCTGCTACGGAGATTTCCAGACGGAAATGGACCTTATGAACCAGGCCTTTGCTGAGGTGATGATGGAAGGTGATGCCCGGGGAAGGGTCTTCACCTTTCCCATTCCCACATACAACATCACAAAGGATTTTGACTGGGACAACCCCCGCATGAACGCCATCTGGAAAATGACGGGCAAATACGGCATCCCCTACTTTTCCAATTTTGTAAACTCAGACATGAGTCCCGACGATGCAAGGTCCATGTGCTGCCGTCTGCGTCTGGACAACAGGGAGCTGCGGAAAAGGGGAGGTGGTCTTTTCGGAGCCAATCCCCTCACAGGCTCCATTGGCGTTGTCACCATCAACATGCCCCGCATCGCCTACCTTGCCGATACGGAAGAAGAATTCAAAAACCTGTTGGACAACAATATCGAGCTGGCCAGAGACTCCCTGCAGATCAAACGCAAGGTACTGGAGCGTTTCACCGAAGGCTGCCTTTACCCCTACTCCAAGTTCTATCTGCGCCAAATCAAGGAGCGCACCGGAGTCTTCTGGAAAAACCATTTTTCCACCATCGGCATCAACGGCATGAACGAGGCCTGCATCAACTTCATCGGTGAAGACATTTCCACGGAAGCAGGTAAAAACTTCGCCCTTTCCATCATGGACCATATCCGTGGAAAACTGGAAAGCATACAGAACGAGACCGGCAATATCTTCAATCTGGAAGCCACCCCTGCTGAAGGCACCTCCTATTCACTGGCCCTTAAAGATAAAAGAATGTATCCGGAAATTGTCTGCGCCAATGAGGAAGATTTCAAAAAGGGCGGAGATCCCTTTTACACCAATTCCACCCATCTGCCGGTGAACTACTCCGATGATCTCTTTGAGGTGCTGGATCATCAGGATGATCTTCAGGCAAAATATACAGGCGGTACAGTGCTGCATACCTTCCTCGGGGAAGAAATCCAGGATCCTGCGGTCACCCGAAACCTTGTCCGTAAAATAACAGACAATTACAAGTTACCCTATTTCACCCTGACCCCCACATTCAGTGTCTGTCCTTCACACGGCTATATCCGGGGAGAAAAAAGCGCCTGCACCACCTGCCAGGGCCCCACGGAAGTTTACTCCAGAGTGGTTGGATACCTGAGACCGGTAAACCAGTGGAATAACGGCAAACAAACGGAATTCCGTATGCGAAAAACCTTCAGTGATGCCATGTGATTTTTTAAGGGGGACCCGTCCCTGATTCTTCCCCCGCAAAGGAAAGCGTTCTCCGGCACCCAAATCCAGTAACCGCTTACTGCTTCTTAAGGCTGGGTTTGGATGCCGGATTCCGGTTACTCTTCTACTGTGCATCTTTTATCGAATCAACACCTTTGAAAAAACAAGACCTCCAAAGTCAGCAGACCCTGAAAATTCATTTCAAAAAGAATTACCTTTGTCCAGTACAAAGGCTTCCATACGAGGATCATCCATATCAAAAGAGATCCCGGCAAGCTCTCTGACTTTATCTTCTATTTCTCTTTTATCTGCAGGAAGGCTTGCCATGGCAGGCTCTTTTTCACTGTCCAGTGACGCACTGCCCCCTGGCAGGTAGATGGCGCCTGTTGCAAAATCAACGGCAAAAGCAACAATGCCTGGGATAATAAAAAAGATCAGACAAGCTGCGTCCATTACTGCCACGGCCGGATCAATACGACGTCCCCCAGGGTCCAGCTGCAACTGCTGATGCCTGCGCTCCGGATACAAAAGGGTACCGCACCCCGTCAGGGGAACCAGACATAAAAAAAGAACCATCCAGACAAGCACTCTTTGAAAAGATTTCATCTTTCCTCCCACACCCTCACTAAAAACGGCTTTGGTCCCCACAGCTCTCTTACACACATAAGTTCCATGCCGTTTCTGTAATCATTGTGGATACAATCCATACCAGTCTCTTTCTAAAATACAGATGAAGAAAAAGATATTCGTATCCCGAAAAAACAACAAAAACAGCCCCATGCAAAACACTTAAAACCAGACAAAAGACAGGATACCTTAAACAGAAAGACACAATACCAACAGACTGCGCCTGCATATAATAACAACCTACCCCCTTCCAGGAAAAATTAACAATGATTTTCGGTGGTCTGCAAAAAAACTCCCTTATTGATTTCCCCGGAAAAATTGCTGCACTTGTATTTACCCAAGGATGCAATTTCCATTGTCCCTACTGCCATAATCTAGGCCTGATTCCCATGAAAGGAAAAGACATCTTCCATGAAGAAGATATTCTTCTTTTCCTTGAAAAACGAAGAGGGCTGCTTGAAGGACTTGCCATTACTGGCGGAGAACCAACCCTGCAGAAGGATCTGGCCAATTTCTGCGAAAAAGTAAAAAAATTGGGATACCCTGTAAAGCTGGATACCAACGGCTCCAGACCTGAAGTTCTGAAGGAAGTGATATCAGCAAAACTGGTTGATTATATTGCCATGGATATCAAAACCCATCCCTTGGAATACTCCCCGGGCCTTTGCACTGCTCCGATGGAGCAGGTCCTTGAAAGCAGTATCCGCCTGATCCTTGAAAGTGGAATCGATCATGAGTTTCGGACCACCTGCGTATATCCTTTTATTACAGAAGAAAAAATACGGCGTATTATCCCGATAATTAAAGGAGCCAGAACCTACGCCCTGCAGACATTTTCCTCCCAGTCCCTTTACAAACCGGATTTTTTTACTCAAGGTGGCCGGGGACTCACTCCGGAAGAAACAGAAATAATTCAGAAACTCCTTGCCCCCCATGTAGGGCAGTGCGTCATCCGCTAACCCCTTGACATTCGCCCCCTGTTCCGATTATTGTTTGCCACACAAAAATCCGGTTCAGATAAAAAAACAGGAGAGATGACCATACAGCCCCTTATATCAAACCCTGATGGAGGACAGAGCGAATGGAAATCCAGGAAGTTGTTGCTGTAAGTGCCTGCCGCACGGCCATTGCAAAATTTATGGGTGGCCTCAAGGATGTTTCTGCCAGAGAGCTGGCCATGACCGCAGGCCGCCACGCCATTGAGAGGGCAGGCCTTGCTGCGGATCAGATTGATGAAATCTGCATGGGACAGGTTTTCCCCGGTATGCAGGGTTCCCTTCCCGCCCGGCAGGTGGCCATGCGCATCGGCCTTTCCCATGAAAGCAGTGCCGTATCCGTCAATCAAAACTGCGCCTCAGGCATGCGCGCCCTTGAAGTGGCCGCCCACAACATCATGCTGGGCAAAACCCGGTCAGCCCTTGTGGTGGGAACGGAAAGCATGACCAATGCCCCCTACATGCTTCCCAAGGGTCGTATGGGCTACCGCATGGGACCGGGTCAGATTGAAGATCAGATGCTCCATGATGGCCTTGTGGATGAGATGGTCCCCGGCCATATGGGAATCACCGCCGAAAACATAGCAGAAAAATATGGTATCACCCGCAGGGAATGCGATGAACTGGCCCTCATGAGCCATCAACGGGCCAAGGCTGCCATTGAAAAGGGCGTCTTCAAAGAAGAAGTGGTACCTGTGGAGATCGTTTCCCGCAAAAAGACCCGTATCTTTGAGACGGATGAACATCCCATTCTCGATGCCAGCATGGAATCCATGGCCGCACTGCCTTCTGCCTTTAAAAAGGATGGCGTGGTCACAGCAGCCAATGCCTCCGGTCTGAACGACGGTGCTGCCGCCATGATACTCATGTCCAAAAAAGCAGCACTGGATATGGGGCTGAAACCCCTCATGAAGCTTGTGAATGTCTGTGATATGGGAGTAGACCCCAAAGTTATGGGTCTTGGCCCTGCGGTCTGCATCCCCAAATGCCTGCAGCAGGCTGACCTTTCCTTTGACGCCATTGATTACTGGGAAATCAACGAAGCCTTTGCAGCCCAGTGGCTGGGTGTAGGCCGCATGATGGAAAAGGACTTTGGCATGAAGCTTGATATGAACAAAGTCAATGCCAATGGTTCCGGTATAGCCCTGGGGCATCCCGTGGGCTGCACGGGCCTGCGCATTGTGGTTTCCCTCTATTATGAAATGAAGCGGCGGGGAGCCACGCTGGGGGGAGCCTCCCTCTGCGTGGGGGGTGGGCCCGCCGTCAGCTCCCTGTGGACGCTGGATATCTGATGAACACATATTTGTCCTGTGCAGCCTGACCTTGTAAGACATTTGGTAATTATTCAGCACAGTTTATTCCAAACTACCAATGCTGTAATTGCAGCAGCTTCATACTATTGCAAGGCTCCGAGGCTATTTGAAAGTGACATTGCAATCGTTTCGGATCAGAGCTTTGCAGGCCTGTGCGAAAGAAGCGGCAAACTGTCTGAGCCGCCACAAAGGCAGCGTGCTTAAGCCTGCTATGACAATCAAAAAGCTTATCCTGCCTGTGGCGGGGAGTTTTTGCCGCTTCCGCACAGGGCAAGAAGCTCCAGAATAAGATTGCGTCACGGGCAAATAGCCTGGAGCCTGTGCATCTGTCTTGCAGGTATGATATGGAAAACTGTGCTGAACAGTTACGACATCTGTTTCTTTTGCAGACCTTAAGCAATCCCGACGGAACCCTCCGCCGGGATTGCTTTTTACACCATGATCCCAAACAGACCGACATACAAAGACTTGCCCCTGCAGCTTTCTCTGCCATGCTTCTTGACAGCCCTTCATCCAGACCATAAGGAAAGAAGTCGATTATAAAGGATTCAATGGGATAAGGGAGACCAAGAACAAATGCATGAACATCTCATATGGGCTGAAATCAGGCTGGATGCCATTGCAGAAAATATCCGCAACCTTCGCAGGGCAGGCTCTTCAGCAGCCTCCATGATGGCTGTGGTTAAAGCCAATGCCTACGGTCATGGCGCCATCGAAGTTGCCCGCACAGCCCTTGCCAATGGTGCAGCCAGCCTCGGCGTAGCCCGTATGGAAGAAGGGATTGCCCTGCGTACCGCAGGATTTGCCGCCCCCATTCTGGTTTTCGGCCCTTCCCTTTCCAGTGATATCAAGGAAATGATCCGTTACCGCCTGACACCTTCCGTGTACAGCATGGATGATGCCCTGCGCATCTCAGAGGTCGCCATCACTACGGGTAAAAAACTGCCAGTACATTTAAAATTTGATACGGGCATGGGCAGACTGGGTTTTACGGGACAGGCCCTAAGTGACCCTGTGACAACGGTAAGAAAAATAAGTGCCCTTCCCGGCCTGCGCATCCAGGGAGTCTACACCCATTTAGCCACGGCAGATCACCCGGAAAAAGAATTTACCCGGCATCAGATTCAGACCTTTTCCCGGCTGCTGACAAGCCTTGAAGGTGCAGGCCTCCGTCCGCCCATTGCCCATGCCGCAAACAGTGCAGGCCTGATCTCATTTCCCGAATGCCATTTTGACATGGTCAGGCCCGGCATTGCCATCTATGGCATCCAGCCTTCCGTCACCATGGATAAAGAAGCCTTCCCCCTTAAGCCTGCCCTCAGTCTGAAAACAAAAATTGTTCAGATCAAAACCGTTCCAGCAGGTTTTTCCATCAGTTACGGACGCAGCTGGACAGCCAGCAAACCCACGGCCATCGCCACCCTTGCCTGCGGTTACGGAGACGGATTCCCCCGTCTTCTTTCCAACAATGCGGAAGTGCTGGTCCGGGGACGCAGGGCCCCTTTAAGGGGAAGAATCTGCATGGATCTCTGCATGATTGATATCAGCGGTATTCCAGATGTCTGCACAGGAGACACAGCTACCCTTATCGGCAAAGATGGCAGTGATGAAATTCTGGCGGAAACCCTTGCGGAAACCATTGGCACCATTGGCTATGAACTGGTCACTGGCCTGATGCCAAGGGTTCCCAGGGTCATCATGCAGCACTAAAAATACAGGAAGACGATTATGTCCGGAAATACAGAAACAGAAAATCTGCGCCGTGAAAATGAAAGGCTCCGCAGTCGCCTGCAGAAAATGGAAGAGCGTTACACCATGACGCTGGACAGTATTTCTGAAATTTACTTTGAAACGGATACCAGCGGCCGCCTTACCTTTTTCAATCAGAGCCTCTGTAACATCACAGGTTTTTCCAAAAATGTCCTCCATGGAAAAGTGGCAAGGGATCTCTGTCCCCGGGAATCAGCCACACGGCTGGAACAGATATTCCGGCACACTCTGGAAAAAAAGGAAAGCCATGCACTGAGCCATCTGGAAGTATTCCATAAAAAGGGACACACCATACCATTAGAAATATCCGTTTCTCTGATCCAGAGCCCGGGACTCAGACTGCAGGGATTCCGGGGAGTGGCCAGGGATATTTCCAGCAAAATTGCCGCTGAAAAAGAAAAAGCCCTTTTTGAAGAGCAGCTGCAGCAGGCCCAGAAGCTGGAAGCCATAGGAACGCTGGCCGCAGGCATTGCCCATGATTTCAACAATCTTCTCATGGGAATTCAGGGCAACACTTCACTGCTTATGCTCCATACGGAACCGGAAACACCGGCATGGAAACGCCTTATAAAAATTGAAGCGCAGGTACGCCATGGAGCCAACCTCACACGCCAGCTTCTCGGCTTTTCAAAGGACCAGGAAGGCAAACGGACCATCTGCGACATCAATACCCTCGTACAGGAGACGGGCCTGATCTTTTCCCGCACCCATAAAAATATCCAGATGCACCAGGAACTTTCCGGAAATATCTGCCCTGTGATGGCTGATTCTTCCCAGATCAGCGAGGTTCTCCTTTATATTTTCATCAATGCGGCCACCCACGGAATGCCCGATGGCGGCGACCTTTATGTGGAAACGGACAGGGTTTTTCTCAAAGAAACCTTTACCAGTCCCCACAAGCTTCCTGCCGGAGACTACCTTCGTATTCTGATCCGGGACACGGGCAAAGGCATGGATGAAAAAACCAGAAAACGGGCCTTTGATCCCTTCTTCTCCACCCTTGAGAAGGGACAGGGAACAGGCATGGGCCTGGCATCGGCCTTCAGTATTATCAAAAATCACCACGGTATCATTTCCATAAACAGCTCTGCAGGCCAGGGATGCACCTTCATTATTCACCTGCCCTGTTCCAGTCATCAGGCAAGGGGAATTGTTCCTGCTTCTGCCATAAAAACCATTCTTCTTGTGGATGATGAAGAAATGATTCTGGATGTGGCTGGGGATCTGCTTAAAGAACTGGGGCATCAGGTCATCTGTGCCTCCGGTGGTCAGGAAGCCCTTGATCTCTTTGACAGACATTCCGACACCATTGATCTTGTGATTCTTGACATGGTGATGCCCAGAATGGATGGAAAAAAAACCATACAGGCTCTCAGGAAACGGAATCCAGCCCTGCCAGTCCTCATTTCCAGCGGTTATGAGAAGATGCACCTGGAACCAGAAGATATCCTGCTTCCCGAAATAACCGCATTCATACAGAAACCCTTTACACTGAAAGGTCTTAAGGAAGCCATCATGGGATTTGGCAGAATACAGGCACAGCTTGACACACCCTGACCCTTTCTTTATATTTTCTGACAATTTTAAGAATTGTCTTAATCTGCCCATTCAAACAGGCTTCCATCAAATTCAGGGCAGGATACAGATCGGTTTTTTTATGTTTAGACTCCTGAATAAAACCCGTTCCCTGTCCCACTTACTTGCGGAAAGCGACAAAATCAGCTATGGACCAGACGGTATCCTTAAAAGGCGTAGGCGATGGTCTACGCCTGCACATCGGCGTTCCCATGGCCCGGGAAAAACTGCTGGCGGAAATCAGCCCCCTCTTTGACCGTATCCGCCAGCTGGCCTCAGGGGCCAGAATTACTGTGGATGCCAGCGGTGAAGACCCTGACCTTCTGCCCTTTCTCAGGGATTTTCTTATCCGGGAATACGCAGTGGCAGAGGTCATTCCAGTGGAAACTGTGCAGCCCCGGCAACAGGAGTCAAGAAAGCGCCAGCGTGATGTGGACAAATCCTGGGAAAACCGGAAAAGTGATGTACTCATGATGTGCGGTCGTGTCCGTTCAGGCCAGCGGATTCAGGCAAAAGGGCACCTTGTACTCATGGGGGATGTCAATCCGGGCGGAGAGGTCATCGCGGGCGGCGACCTTATTATTCTGGGCAGCCTCTGCGGTATGGCCATGGCCGGTCAGACACAGAAAAAAGATGCTATTATAGTGGCTCTGGATTTCCGGCCCACCCTTCTGCATATAGGCCAGCAGGTGAGCAGTGGCCCATTCGGATCCGGCAATAAAAATCCGGAATATGCCTTTCTCCGGGAAGACACCATTATCGTGGAGGATTACCTCGGCAACCCTCCCTTCGGACGTCTGCCATGGCCGGAATTCCGCGCTTAAACAAAAAAAGGCCATTGAATACCCATAGCGGACAGGCTTATACTCTTAATCAGATCGCCATGACAACCCATAAGAGGTGAACATTGGAAGGAAAAATTATTGTCATCACATCCGGCAAAGGGGGCGTTGGCAAAACTACGGCAACGGCTGCCCTTGGTGCTGCCATTGCCCTAGAAGGCAAACGAGTTGCCGTAGTGGATATGGACATAGGCCTGCGCAATCTGGATGTAGTAATGGGCCTTGAAAACCGCATTGTCTTCAATGTGGTGGATCTGGCCAAGGGCCGCTGCAAGGTTCGCCAGGCTGCCATCAAAGACAGACGCATAGAAAACCTTTTTCTCATACCCGCATCCCAGAGCGATAATAAAACCGCCCTGAGTACCGATGATATGATACGGCTCTGCAAAAAGCTCCGTCAGGAATTTGATGTGGTTCTCATAGACTGTCCTGCAGGGATAGAACAGGGATTTGAAAACTCTGTCATCGGAGCGGATGAGGCTGTGGTGGTATGCACGCCGGAGGTTTCTGCGGTGCGGGATGCGGACCGTATCATAGGCCTTCTTTATGCCAGATCCATCACCCCCAAACTCATTGTCAACCGTATTGTCCCAAGGCTGGTAGCTTCGGGGGACATGCTCAGCCACAAGGATGTTGTGGATGTTCTGTCCATTGAACTCATCGGTCTTGTCTGTATGGATGATTTTGTCATCACATCCACCAACACAGGTACACCCGTTGTTCTGGACAGGGATTCAAGGGCAGGCCAGGCATTCCGGCGCATTGCCGCCCGCCTCCTCGGAAACACCGAAATTCCCATTGTTGATCCCCTTGAGGATCTCAAAGGATTCTGGAACCGCATCAGCTCTAAGATGGGATTGCGGAAAACCTGAATCAGGCACTGGACCTAAAAAACCTGTCAGAAAGGGGAATTAAACATGCTTAACAACTTTTTTTCCAAGATGTTCAAGGAAAAAGAGGCACCTCCGGGGGAGGTCGCCAAAAAGCGGCTGCAGTTTGCCCTGGTCTATGACAAACTGGAAGTTTCCGATGATATGCTTGAAAATCTCCAGAAAGATATTGTCGATGTCCTCTCCAAATATTTTGAGATAGACAAAGCCTCCCTCAGGCTTGACATTACCCGTCAGGAAGATCTTTCAGCCCTTGTACTGAACACACCCATCATAGCCGCAAAAAAACGGGGGCAAACTCCGAAATAAAATACACCCTTCATTTCACTCAGCGTCCCTGCCGTAACGCTCCAGAATAGCCACATAGACACGGGCGGCAATACCCATGCCGATGTCAATGAATTCCGGACCAAAACGGCGGCCGGAATGGCTCCTGAAGGTTTCTCTGATTCGGGCAATACCAGCAATCCCCTGGGGGTAGCCTTTCAGAAACGCAGATACAGGCACCCTTGCCGATGCCAGCATATCCCAGACCGTATGGGTGAAATTATCCGGTCCCCAGCGGAATTTATCCGCATCATAGAGGCAGTTCACCAGAAGATCCGTGTTCAGGCTGAGGGCTTCAGCTTCAGGATAATGCCTGAAGGCCTCATGTCTGCGTATGGCCTCGCATACAGCCTCCACATCCTTTGAAGAAAATCCTTCCTCTTCAAGGATGAACCCCGCAACTACGGCTCCCTTTTCCGCATGATTTTTTTCCTTACGGCAGATATCATGCAGAAGTCCTGCACATTGAGCCAGGCGCATAAGATGATCCAGACAGGCCTCTTCCCTGAACCCTGCGGCCATACCTTCCATGAAAATCAGAGCCCCTGCCTCCACCGCCACTTTCCGGCTGTGCCCCATCCCATGCCCCCAGTCTTCGGCCAGAAGAAGCATGACCTTATCCCTTATACCCGCAACCTTTGCATCCTTTTCAAAAAAAATGCAGGATTTTTCCAGAAAAAAGGCACACTCGCTGTAAAAAGCCGGGGTTGGGGCACCATGGACAATGGCCCGCGCCATCTCCCTGATATCATAATATATAGCCTGCATGGAGCATCTCCATAAGGGAATTCCACCATAAACATCAAAAAACGTAATTGTTCAACACGCTTTTCCAAGTGCCATACCTGTCAGACAGATACACAGACACCCAAGCTATTTGCCAGTGACGCAATCTTATTCTGGAGCTTATTGCCCTGTGCGGAAGCGGCAAAAACTCCCCGCCACAGGCAGGGTAAGCTTTTTGATTACCATAGCAGGCTTAAGCACGCTGCCTTTGTGGCGGCTCAGACAGTTTGCCGCTTCTTTCGCACAGGCCTTCAAAGCTCTAATCCGAAACGATTGCAACATCACTGGCAAATAGCCAGGGTGCCCTGCCACAGCCCGAAGCTTCTGCAATTACAGAGGTAGAATTCCGGAATAAATTATGCTGAACAGTCACTCCCCTGTTCACATATTGACCCCTTCTCTGTACCATGAAAAAGAAAAAGCCTCCACTCACAATGGTGGAGACGGGCAGCCCGCTTTTTTATGTCCATAAAAACATCGGGTTTTTCATCCCTGCATAACAATTCTTTTTTTCCCTTGACTTGTCAGACTGGATCTGACTAACACACCACTATTGAGCATATGCTCATATCTGGAGGACAGATGGTTCGACCTAAAAAAAACCGCATCGTATCCGCCCACCCCGAGGTCAGCTACTTCAAACCCCGAGGCATTCCCCTCAGAGATCTGGATGAAGTTATTCTGACGGTGGATGAACGGGAAGCCCTGAGGCTTGCGGATCTGGAAGACCTGAGCCACGCCGATGCAGGCGAACGCATGGAAGTCTCCAGGGCCACCTTTGGCCGCATCCTGCAGAAAGCAAGGAACACGGTAGCCGATGCCATGATTCACGGCAAAGCCATCCGGGTGGAAGGCGGGGTCTATACCCTGCGCAAGGCCAGCCATTTTCTCTGCCTCGGATGCCAGCGGGCTTTTGAGCATCCTCTGGAAGAAGAGCATCCGGAACATTGCCCCCGGTGTACACACCCGGAAGTCAAACCGGCGGAATCATAAAGCCGGATATCTACCTTCAAGCACAGATAAAAAAGGAGGCAGCATGAAAATAGCCATAGCCAGCGGAAAAGGCGGCACAGGCAAAACCACCCTTGCGGTGAACCTTGCGGCTTCCGCCCCTATGCCCATCTGCCTCCTGGACTGCGATGTGGAAGAACCCAATGCCCACCTCTTTATACGGGCAGAAAACATACAGCGGCATCCCGAAGGGGTTTTTGTCCCGGTCATAGATACTGACCGCTGCACCCTCTGCGGAAAATGCGAAGCCATCTGCCGTTTTTCAGCGCTGGTGATCATAGGAAAACGGCTGCTGGCCTATCCTGAAATGTGCCATGCCTGCCTCGGTTGCATGCGCATCTGCCCGGAAGAAGCCATCTCCCCCGGAGAAAGAATTCTGGGGGATGTGCTTTCCGGCTCCTTTGGCCCCCATCAGCTCATATGGGGAGAAATGAGGGTGGGCGAGGCCATGAGCCCTCCCCTCATTGAAGCGGTACAGCGCATGGCTCCGGAAGACCGCCCTCTTCTGCTGGACTCACCCCCCGGCACCTCCTGCCCCATGATTGCAGCCATAAGGGACTGTGATTTTGTGGTACTGGTTACAGAACCCACCTCCTTCGGGCTCCATGACCTTACTCTGGCTGTGGAAACAGCCAGACATCTGAAAATACCCTGCGGTATTGTGGTGAACCGGGCAGAAAAGGGCAATACACAGATACAGGATTATGCAGCCCTGGAAGATATTCCCGTACTCCTTGAAATTCCCTTCAGACGATCCTACGCAGAAAGCTATTCCAGGGGAGAAAAGCTCATTGATACCGACCCTGCACTCAGAAAAGCTTTCACCGGGCTATGGGATATCATCATAAAAAAAGCAGAAGATCAGAAAACAAGGAGGGCGTCATGAAGGAACTTGTCATCCTCAGCGGTAAGGGCGGAACTGGTAAAACCAGCATTTCCGCAGCCTTTGCCCATCTGGCACCTTCCCGCATTCTGGTGGATGCCGATGTGGATGCGGCCAACCTTCATCTGGTGGTACCCCATAAGGTCTTTTCTTCCGAAGCCTTTTCCGGCGGTATTCTTCCGGAGCTGGACCTGACCCTGTGCACGGACTGCGGTACCTGCGTGGGAATCTGCGCCTTCCATGCCATCAAAGACACCCATCCGCCGGAAATCGATCCTGTTTACTGCGAAGGCTGCGGCATCTGTCATGACTTCTGCCCCGCCGGGGCCATAGGCCTCAAACCAAGGATCTCGGGAACATGGTTTCATTCCAGCACGGCAGAAGGCCCCATGCTCCATGCACGTTTGGGCATCGCCGAAGAAAACTCCGGCAAACTGGTTTCCATGCTGCGCAAACGTGCAGGGGAGCTTGGCAGACAGGGCGAGTATCCCATCATCCTTGTGGATGGTCCTCCCGGCATCGGCTGCCCTGTCATTGCCTCCCTTACCGGTGCGGATCTTGTTCTCATGGTAACGGAACCAACACTCTCCGGTCGCCATGACATGCTGCGCCTTGCAAAGCTCTGCGCCCGGATGCGCATTCCCGTATGCCTCACCCTCAACAAGTGGGATCTTAATCCGGAGATGGCCCATGCCATGGAAGAAGAAGCCCGAAGCAGAGGCATGGAAATCCTCAGCTCCATTCCCTTTGACACCGAAATGACAAAGGCCATGGCCGCAGGCAGGAGCCTTACAGAAGTCTCCAGCGGCCCGGCAAGTCAGGCCCTGATGCAGCTCTGGCAGGAAGTACTCAGCCTTTTGGAAAAACAGCAGAAGTCCTCCGATGGCGGCCTTCTGATTATGGAATCCCTGAAACAGGAGACAATACCATGAAAATACTTGTTTCATCCCAGGGGCATACTCTGGACGCCGCTCTGGACCCCCGTTTTGGCCGTGCCGCCTGTTTTCTTCTGGTGGATACGGAATCTCTGGAATACTCCGTCGTGGAAAATTCCCAGAACCTGAACCTGCCCCAGGGGGCCGGAATACAGGCGGGCAAAACCGCAGCTGCGACCGGTGCCGCAGCCGTTCTTACAGGGCACTGTGGACCCAAAGCCTTTGACGTACTGCAAGCTGCGGGTATTGAGGTGGTAGTGGGTGCTTCGGGCAGGGTAATTGATGCGATACAGCACTATAAAAACGGAAAACTTGAAACAGCCATGGCACCCGACGTGGAAGGGCACTGGGTATAGTGGCTGCATAGACATCCAAACCTGTTTGAAAGGAATTACCATGAAAGTTGCCATTCCCGTTGCAGAAGGAAAACTTGCCGTACATTTCGGCCATGTGCAGGAATTTGCTCTGGTCCATGTGAATGACGGAAAAATTGAAAAAACCGAAAGCCTCACCCCGCCTCCCCATGAACCGGGTGTACTGCCCCGCTGGGTGGAATCCATTGGCGCAACCCTTGTCATTGCCGGTGGCATGGGACACAAGGCCCAGCAGCTCTTTGCGGAAAAAAATATCAAAGTACTCACCGGTGCCCCCAGCGAAGCACCGGAAGTGCTGGTCCGACAGTATCTTGAAAACTGCCTGCAGACGGGTGTCAATCTCTGCGACCATTAAAGGGCATCCGGTTCCGAAAGCAGGAGTCCCCATGTCAGGATTCCTGCTTTCCGGAAACCGGATCTCCCGGATAAGGCTTTTATGATATTCAAGGAGTTTATATGATCCGCATCACCCTTCTTGCCGAAAACACCACCGCCACGGGCATGGCCCTCATGGGCGAACACGGTCTTTCCTTTCTCGTGGAAACAGCCTCTGAAAAAATTCTTTTTGATACGGGACAGGGTTTAGTGCTGGCATCCAACGCAAAAGCCCTTGGAAAGAATCTGGAGGAAGTGGACACCGTGGTGCTCAGCCACGGGCATTACGATCATACGGGCGGGCTGCATTGTTTCGGTGATAATGGGAAAAAAAGAAAACTCGTGACTCATCCGGAAGCCTTTGAACCCAAATGGGCAGGCAGGCAGCCGGATCAGGTGATAGGCATCGGCTGCCCTTTAACGCCGGAGGCACTTGAAAAAAAAGGATTTGAGATACAAAGGACAAAAGATTCCCTTACACTGACCCAAGGCATTCGGACAACGGGAGAAATTCCCATGGTCACGCCATGGGAAAGGGTGGAATCCTATTTTTTTGCCGGAAATCAGATAGAGCAGGACAGTATGCCCGATGACATGGGCCTGATTCTGGATACGGACAAAGGAACGGTTCTGCTGCTGGGATGCACCCACAGGGGGCTGATCAATACCCTTACCCATGTGGCCAGCCTCACAGGCTCAAACCATTTTCACGCCATCATGGGCGGCCTGCACCTTGGCGAGGCAGACCCGGACCGGCTGAACCATGTCAGTGAAGGCCTTAAGGCTTTTTCCTTTGACCATATGACGGTGGGCCACTGCACGGGTATCCATGCCTACTGCCACCTGCGCCGCATCTTCGGGGAAAAGGTCCGTGCCCTTTCCGTGGGCAGTAACTGGCTTTTTTCCGGGACCCAATAAGTCCGGAAATTGCAGGGGCAGACCTTGTTCCTGCCCCATGGAGAAAAAAGCAAAAAACGATAAGCAATGTAACTTTTTAGGTAATTGTTAAGCACAATTTCCCAAGTACCATAGCTGCCAGACAGATGCACAGGCACCCAGACTATTTGCCTGTGACGCAATCTTTTTCGGGAGCTTCTTGCCCTGTGCGGAAGCGGCAAGAACTCCCCGCCACAGGCAGGATGCACTTTTTTATTACCATAGCAAGCCTTAGTACGCTGCCTTTGTGGCGGCTCAGACAGTTTGCCGCTTCTTTCGCACAGGCCTGCGAAGCTCTGATCCGAAACGATTACAATGTCACTTGCAAACAGCCAGGGTACCTTGCAACAATACGAAGCTGCTGCAATTGCAGCATTGGAATTTCAGAATAAACTGTGCTGAACAATTACCTTTTTAGCACAATTTTTCTTTAGTAAATTGAATACCTTCAATCAGGTACATAGACAATCAGGCCATTTGTTCATGACGAAACGATTGCAAGATCACTCACAAACAGTCCGACTGTCTCATATCGAAAACAAGCTTCTGAAATCAAACAATAAATCTTCATTCATCAGAAAGAAAGCCATCCACCAGATCCAGACCTTCTCCATCCAGCCTTTCATTCAGATACCTGAAAAGAGTGCGTCTGCTGCCCTTAGGTTTACCCGTTGTCTTTTCCCTGACGGCCTGATCCACAAGAAAAAGAAAGTGGTTTTTTTCCAGCCCCGGATGCCGGGCAAGCTTTTCAGCCAGTCCTTCATTTCCTGCAGCAAGCCGGTCCCGCAGGGATTCAAGGTACTGCGTCCGTGAATGTTCCCGCCGTTTCCTTGATTCTCCGTCTTCCAGAAAACGGGCAATGGCTGCAATAGTCTCCGTTTCTTCATGGCGCATCAGGGTGCCGATTCTTTTTTCCTGCCTCTTTCTTGCACCATGGCTGCGGATTTCCTTTAAATCAACCAAAGCCCTGTACAGTTCAGGTGAAAGGGGCAGCTCCTGCCAGACATCCTCACCCATGGTTGCCAGTATCACGCCCATGGCTTCCAGAGCTTTGGCTTCCTGCTTTTTCCGGGACCGGCTCCGGGGAACATCCTCATCCCAGTCTTCTTCAAAATTCCGGCCTTCATCAAAATTAATCTCTTCCATACCATCTCCCTCAGCGGCTCAGATTCCGGGAATTTTTTACTCCCAGAGCCTCATAAATTCGCAATGTGGCAGGGGAGCGGTTCAGGGTATAAAAATGAATTCCCCTTACCCCATGATCAATAAGATCCCTCACCTGTTCCGTAGCCCAGTGCACACCCACATTTTCCACCATGGCATCGGACTCGGCCCTGTATACAGCCCGCAGCAGAGGAGCCGGGATGCGGGCCCCTGCGGCAAGTTCCGCCATGCGCTCCATGCCTTTGCGGGTGGTTACGGGCATAATGCCCGCCAGAATGGGAACATCAATACCTGCCAGCTGGCAGCGATCCTGGAAATCATAAAAATCCCGGTTATCGAAAAAAAGCTGGGTAACAATATAATCGGCTCCTGCATCCACCTTGGCTTTAAGATAATCAATTTCCAGAAGACGGTTAGGCGTTGCAGGATGTCCTTCCGGAAAACCAGCCACGCCTACGCACATACCCGGAAAATGCTTTTTGATATAGGCCACAAGATCTGCGGCATATAAAAAACCGTCCGGGTGGGGCGTAAAGGGCTCTCCTGCGGGTGGATCTCCCCGCAGGGCCAGAATATTATGCACACCCAGAGCATCATAGGCACTTAAAATTTCATGAATTTCATCCTTGGAAGCCCCCACACAGGTGAGGTGGGAAACGGCGGTCAGCGGAGTTTCCCTGTGGATACGGGCCAGAAGCTTGTGGGTTCTGTCACGGGTGGAGCCACCGGCTCCGTAAGTGACACTTACATAGGCAGGCTCTAAGGGCATGAGATCGGCAATGGTATGGAAAAGACTCTCCCACCCCTTTTCCGTTGCCGGCGGAAAAAACTCAAAACTGAAGGTCATGGGATTTTTTTCAAAAATATCACTCAGCAGCATATGCTTCTCCTCTTTGACAAAAAAGCCGTTCCTGTGCCATAGATGGCCCGGCATGGAAAGCAGTCTGAATCCTTAAGCCGGAAAAAAGATATTATAACAACAAAAAAAGGCAGAAACCATGACGGATATCGGAGACATCGTTCTCATTTATTTTGAAGACCAGCCCACCACCTATGCCCGGGTCGATGACATTGAAGCCGATGTGAAAAGGGACTGGTACCAGCTCACCATGACCCTTCTGCAGGTGCCGCCTCCGCCGGAACGCATCACCTGGATCCTGCGGGATACTTACATCAATGGTGACGAATTTACCATGCAGGGCAAACGCATCAGGCTGGAAAAACTGGAACCTTCAGCAGCCTTCAAAGAAAGGCAGGAAGAAATCCTGAATGCCGGCAAGGGGAAAAAAGAAAGCAGTACGCCCGGTCAGGTGATTTCCCTTTCCGATTTCAAAAAAAGCTGAAAACCTTCCATGGGCCTGCGCCGCATTCTTTCCGCATCCCGGAGAACGGATCTTCCAGCCTTTCACCTCCCATGGTTCCACCGGGGGCTGGAAAAAGGCTTTTTTGAGGTGGAAAATCCCGTATCCGGCAGAAAGTTTTCCGTCTCTGCCAGAGCAGAAGATGTGGCAGCTTTTGTTTTCTGGTCTAAAAATTACGGCCCTTTTTTAGAAAATAAAACCGGAGAAAAGCTCCGGGATATGGGAATGGGAGCCTGCTTTCAGTTCACGATCAATACAGAGATGCCCCTGCTGGAACCCGGCCTGCCGCCCCTTGAAGAACGGATGAAACAGATGCAGGAGCTGGCCTTACGCTTCGGTCCTCACTCTGTTTTCTGGCGATGGGACCCCATATGCCACTGGCGGGATGCCCATGGAGGTATCCGGCACAACCTGCAAGACTTTTCTTCCATCGCCAAAGCAGCTGCCAAAGCCGGTATTTCTTCCTGCACAACAAGCTTTCTGGACCTTTATCCGAAGGTCATCCGGCAGGGCAAAAGCAGCGGCGTCTTTTTCTTTGATCCTGAGCCGGACCATAAAAGAAAAATCATTGAGCGCATGGCAGAGCTGCTGGGGCAGATGGATATCCGGCTTTTTCTCTGCTGCGAGCCTGAGCTGCTGACATCCTGCAAGCCTGATAATATTTTTCAGGCCCACTGCATTCCGGGTACTGAGCTGAAAAAAGCCTTTGGCAGGCTATCCCTCAGAAAAGAAAAGGGACAGAGAAAAAACTGCGGCTGCACCCATTCCACGGACATCGGCTCCTACCGCAGCCAGCCCTGCTCCCATAACTGTCTCTATTGCTATGCCCGCTGAACACACACTAAAAACCATTATCTAGCCAAGGCAGCTCTTTTATTATGAACCCCAAAAAACACACTTTTTCCATTGGCGGCATATCTTTTTCCCACCCCACCGTGCTGGCTCCCCTTGCAGGGGTCACGGATCAGCCCTTCCGTCGCATGATCAAAGGGTTCGGCTGCGGTCTGGTGTGTTCCGAAATGGTCAGTGCCAACGGTCTGGTTTATGGCTCAGAAAAAACCCGACAGCTCATGGCATCCCATCCGGAAGAAAGACCTCTTTCCATACAGATCTTCGGCTCCGATCCTGCCATCATGGCCGAAGCCGCCCTTATGGTGCAGGATGCGGGTGCGGACATTGTGGATATCAATTTCGGCTGTTCCGTACGCAAGGTCTTAAAATCCGGTTCCGGGTCCGCCCTCATGGCAGAGCCTGAAAAATCAAAGGAAATCATTACAAAGGTCCGCAGGGTACTTTCGGTCCCCCTGACCATCAAGATCCGTTCCGGATGGCAGCCCCATGGGGAAGATGCCTTTCGTTTAAGCCGGATAGCCGAAGACTGCGGTGTGGATGCCATAACCATCCATCCGAGAACCGCCCGTCAGGGCTTCGGGGGAAAGGCGGACTGGTCACTTATCCGCAAAATAAAAAGTCTTGTAAAAATTCCCGTCATTGGCAACGGAGACATCATAAGACCCGAAGATGCCCTTTCCATGTTCAGCAAGACAAATTGTGATGCCGTCATGATCGGCAGAACCGCCATGCACAGCCCCCATATTTTTAAGGATATCCACGATCTCATGGAAGAAATATCCCCTAAGGGACAAAACCTTGCAGAACACTTTGCCTCCATGGAAAACTACATAGAAAACCTCACCCTTTTTTACGGAGAAGAAACCGCCTGCAGCATGTTCAGAAGCCGCCTTGGCTGGTTTGTCAAAGGCCTTCCCGGAAGTACGGTTTTCAGATCTGAAGCCTCTTCCATTTCCAGCAAAAGCAAGGCTCTGGAACTTCTGCACACTTTTCAGGCAGGCCTGATATAAAAAACACCACAGCAGCTAACCCCAGAAAAACCAGACAACAGCCGGAATAAGAACCGCAAGGATCACCAACACGCCGGGTACTGTCATATAGGCCTTATAAAGGGGTTGATTCTGAGCCTTTATCCGTTTTACCTCGGCCAGAAACCAGTGCCCCAGCAGCATGGCCGAGCCCAGAGCAGCGCCCATCTTTACAATCTCAAGCAACCATTCCACAGAGTTTTCCTTTTCAAGTCTGTTTTTCGAACCCTATTTTTTAAAAACCGTATTTTCAAACACCTCTTCAGCACCATGCCTATTACTTCAAAGTCCCTTTGATGTCAAAACCTCACCAATAAAGCCCCCAATGTTCCTCATCCCTTCCCTTTATTTTTACAGCGCCCACCAATACAAACCAAAAAAGCATTATTTTTAAAGGTTCACACAAAAAATACATTTTCCCTGTTGACAAAGACGTACAGGCCCATATAGAGAGAATCCACACAATGAACATCGGTTCAACTTTCAAACTAAGAGTCAAACGCTGGTCTTACAATCAAACTCCGTAGGGAGATATCAGCAAAAACCGGATTGGGGATCCGGTCTCTGGGGGCAAACAAACATTATGCGGCCTTCAGGCAGCTTCCGAACGGGCATTATGGACTTAAGGGAAAAGAAGGTGGGAGAAAAACCATGAAAAAAGTATTTTGTATGTGTGCTGGCCTCTTTATGCTGGCAGCGACAGCTCAGGCAGGGCTGGTTCAGCCCTTTGGCATCGGCGCAAGAAATGCGGCCCTGGGAGAAGCGGTCTCCGCCCATGCCACGGATGCCTTTGCCGTCTATTACAACCCTGCAGGACTCAGCAACATAAAAACACCGACCCTGTCCGCAGGCACAGCCATTTATGATGCCCAAGCCTATTACAGGGACTATAAAATTGTGGATTCAAAGGGAGAAGACCGCACCCGGGAACTTGGTATTCAGAACACTTACTGGAAAACGGATAAGGATCCCATAATAAACCCCCATATGGGCTTTGCAATGCCCGTCAATGAAAGAATCAGCTTTGGCATTGCAGCCTATGCACCCTATGGGTTTCGTATGAAAACGGAAAAAGACCCCTTCCACAGACCCACGGGTTTTAACGCCTGGGAATCCTATTATACCCGCGTGGCTGTTACCCCTGCCATATCTTATAAGGTAAATGAGCGTCTGTCCCTTGGCTTTGGCGTTAGCATGGGCCGCTCCGAGGCTGGAGGTGGAAAAACCAGCCTCTATGACCCCATCCAGCTTGGCATCCTGAAAGAAATTGAAAAGACTCAGGGTATTCCAGTAAACAAAGAGTCCCTCAAGCAGATTGGCATTTATGAACACATTGACAAAAGTGAGCAGGGGGGAAAATTTATTACCTCCGAAATGGAAATGGATGACAGCATCAACTGGTCCTGGAATGCGGGCATTCAGTATCAGCCCACAGACAAACTCAGCCTCGGTCTCACCTACCGTTCCCGCACACCCGGTAATTTCAAGGGAGACTTCATCCACAACGGCCAGGCCATAGGTAAAGTCGTCATGGATTATGACCACCCTGAAGCCATTCAGGCAGGTATGCGCTATGCCTTTACGGAAAATTTTGCCATGTCCTTTGACATGGTATGGGCCAACTGGAGCATAGGCAAGCATCAGGCTGAGTACGTTACCATCCACACCATTCCCGATGAAACCATGGCGTTTATTAACAAGGTTGCATTTGGTGCAGTTTCCATAGATAGGGGTATGACTGCTGAGCAAATTGCTGCAAGCCCCGGAGCTATGGCAGATGTCGAGGCAACAAAAAACCAAATGATCGATGGTATTAAAAAGACAAAGGATATGGGATACAGAAGAGACTGGGACAATAAAATTCAGTACAAGCTGGCCATGGAGTATGTCTTAAATAACAACTTCACCTTCCTTGCCGGCTATGTTTACGACCCTACCCCCGTTCCGGCTGATACCTTTGACAACATCTGGCCCGACAATGACCGCCATGTCATGACCGCAGGCTTTTCTGCAAATGTAACAACAAACTGGACCATCGACTTTGCCTTCCAGCACATCCGTACCTTTGACTGGGGTTACAGGGATGACATCAATGGCACATCCGAACACCTCAACAAGGTTGCATCTGATCTTCTTCTGGAAAAAGATGCAAAAATGTATATAAAAAATAAAGGTTATCTCTGGGGATACAACCTCACGGCCAACTACAGATTCTGATTTTTCAGTCTTAAAGAAATGCAGCATAAAACCCCTTCCGGGCATAGGCCGGAAGGGGTTTTATTTTCAAAAAAGTTATACCATTCTATAACCCGCCAAAACATAAACCGGATCCGAAACTGCCCTTTCAAAGCGGCAGGTATCATCGACCGGCCGGGGATAAGCGGAAAAGGTGAAAATTTCCAGGTCTCGAAGCATACCCAGCCGCCCAAAAGAAAGGGAGCAGATCACAGCCCCAAAGCTATTCTCCTACTCAAGCCTGCTGCCCGGACCTGCTGAAAAGGGCATAATAAGTCACGGGCACCACCAGCAAGGTAAAAAGGGTTGAGGCAAAAAGCCCGAAAATCAAAGCCCAGGCCAGACCGGAAAAGACCGGATCAAAGGTAATGGGCGTAGCACCGATGGCTGTGGTCAGAGCTGTCAGCACAATGGGCCGCAGGCGGATGGCCCCGCTCTGGAGAATCGCCTCAGAAAGGACCATCCCCTTTGCCACGGCCTCCTGAATAAACTCCACCAGCACCAGCGAATTCCGGATCACAATGCCTCCAAGGGCAATCATACCGATCATGGAAGTGGCCGTGAAAAAAACGGGATGCTGGTAGGGTCCTATGGAAGGTGCCGCCACCAGATTCAGAAGCCAGAAGCCCGGCAGAATACCCAACAGGGTCAGGGGAATGGCCATCATGATCAGCAGCGGCAAACCAAAGCTTCCGGACTGTATCACCAGCAGAAGATAAATCCCCATTAGGGCAAAGGCAAAGGCAAGGCCCATATCCCTGAATACCCTGAGGGTGATCTTCCATTCCCCTTCCCCGGCCCACTGCACACGGATACCTTCAGGCGCAGGATTATCCCGGAGACGGGCCATGAGATCTATCACCCCCTCGGCAGGTGATTTTCCTGCCATCTCTCCCACAACATAAACCACCCTTTCGAGATTCTTATGGTGAATGCTTCCCTGTTCCGGCATAAGCTGCACATCCACAAGCTCCGCTAAAGGAACCATGGCACCCGAGGCAGTCCGCAGAGGAATAGCCCCAAGTCCGCTGACGGAGCTTCTGGCTTCTCTGGGCATAATCACCCGGATGGGCAGGGCAAAACGCTCGTCCTCCCTGTGCAGGGTGGCGGGAATGCTTCCACCCACGGCCGTGGCAAGGGTATTCAGCAGAATCTCAACGGATACCCCGTGCAGAGCCGCCTTTTCCCGGTTCACCACAAAGGCAATGCGTTCATGCTCGGCTTCCGCCATGATATCCACATCGGTGACAAAGGGCTCCGCCTTCATTACATCCCGCACATGGGCCGCTCCCTGGAGCAGCTCGCCATAGGACATATCCTCTTTTCCATAAACTTCCGCCACCAGTGTTGCCAGTACCGGCGGCCCGGGGGGAACCTCCACAACCTGCATGGCCACCCCGTGGCGGGAAGCCAAGGCCTCCAGTTCCGGTCTCAGCCGCAGTACAAGACCGTGACTCTGAATATCCCTTTTACTTCCATGCACCAGATTTACACGGATATCCGCCAGATGGGGCCCCTGACGCAGATAGTATTTTCTCACCATACCGTTAAAATCCATGGGAGATGCCGTACCCGTGAAAGAAAGCACTTCCGTCACCTCGGGCACTGAACGCAGAAAATGTTCAAAATCCCTCACAACGGCATCGGTGGCCTCAAGGGGACTACCTTCGGGCAGATCCAGCATCACCTGAAACTCAGCCTTGTTGTCAAAGGGAAGAAGCTTTAAGGGGACCTGGCGGAAAAAAACAAGGGAAAGACAAAAGGCAAAAAGCAGAAGAATCCCCCCTAAAAGCCCCCACCTGTATCCTGCGGAAGCAAGAAAGGGGCTGATGAGCTTTCTGTAAAGGGATTCAATCAGGGGATGCACTCCTGCATCCGCTTTTTTTTCTCCATCCCTGCGCATACCAAAGCGTTTACGCAGGAGAAGCCAGGCCAGCCATGGAACAATGGTAAGGGCCCAGAGGGTGGAAAATATTACCGTAAGGGGCACATTCACCGCCATGGGAGCCATATAGGGTCCCATCATGCCTGTAATGAAAAAAAGGGGCACAAAACAGAGGATTATGGCCACGGTGGACATCAGAACCGGAGACAGAACCTCCTTCACCCCCATAAGGGTGGCATCTTTAGGGTCAAGCTCGCCCTTACGGATATTGCGCTGTATATTGTCCACATTGGTGATGGGATCATCCACCACAAGCCCCAGGGACAGAATCAAGGCAAAAAGGGTCACCCGGTTGATGGTGTAACCGGCAATGAAATTCACAAAAAGGGCCAGGGAAAAGCTCAAAGGCACGGCCACAGCCACCACAAGGGCTTCCCTCCATCCCAGGGTCAGGGCCAGAAGCAGCACAACGGAACATACGGCAAAGCCTAAGGAAATCAAAAGACCTGAAACCTTTTCACTGGCCGTTTCCCCGTAATTGCGGGTCACGGAAACGTATACCCCATGGGGAAGCACCTCGGCTTCAAGCTCCGCCATTCTTTTAACCACAGCTTCGGCCACAGAAACAGCATTGGTACCCCTTTTTTTAGCAACACCTATGGTAACGGCATGGCGGGGATCTCCACCGATCTCCTCCCCCCCATACCCCGCACCAAAACTCAGCCTTGAGTAGGAAAGGGCCTCTTCCGGGCCTTCTTCTATCTTCGCCACATCTTTGAGGTATACGGGTCTGCCCCCATGCACCCCCACCACCAGAGAAGCCACATCCTCCACGGTTTTAAGAAAGGCATCACTGGCCACCATAAAGCTGCGGTTAGCCTGACTCACCCGACCAGCGCTCACGGAAACATCGGAAGTGGCAAGGGCTGCCAGCACCCTCTCCACATCCACACCAAAACCCATCATACCTTCGGCGGAAAGACTGACCCGGACCTCACGTTTTCTGCCCCCCACCAGCTCCGTGCGGGATACATCCTTGACCGCAGAAATCCGCACCAGCATCTCTTCGGCCATGCGCCGCAGGGCATGATCATCATAAAGATCCGAATGCAGGGTAAGGTTCACAATGGGTACATCATCTATCTCAACGGGCTTGATAAGCCAGCCCCGGACAATGGGAGGCACCAGATCCTGATTCATCATGATCCGGTTGTGCAGCTTTACCAAGGCAGCTTCCCTGTCTTCTCCCACATAAAAACGCACCGTCACCACGGCCGAATCCTGACTTGACATGGAATAGACATATTCCACACCGTCAATCTGCCAGAGCAGACGCTCCAGAGGGGTTGCCACCAGCTGCTCCACCTCCTTTGCCGAAGCACCGGGGGCATCCACAAAAATATCCGCAAGGGGCACCACAATCTGGGGCTCCTCCTCCTTGGGCGTAAGCCATACGGAAAAAATACCCAGAGACAGAGCCGCCACAATCACAATGGGAGAAAGTTTAGAGGAAAGAAACTGACGTACCAGTGTCATGAGCACGCCCGCAGGCGGCCCTCCTGCAAAGGATGGGGGAGAAGTCATGATGCCTCCTTTGCCAAACGCTGCAGGGCAACCCTTTCACCCCCGTCCAGACCGGAAAGGATTTCCACCATGCCGTCATCCATCCTTTCACCCGTGGTTACATAGCGTTTCTCCCAGCGGTCTTCCACTGCCACCTTTACCTGATCCAGCTGTCCTACCCTGCGAATGGCAGACGATGGCAGCCAGACCGCAGGACGGCTTCCCAAAGGAATCCTGAGGGTACCGAACATGCCGGGATACAGGCCCTCCTTTTCAGGCAGGGAAGCCTTCACAAGAAAGGTCCTTGTCTCAGGGTCAGCATAGGGCACCAGCTCTTCCACCTCTGCGGGCAGCAAAGTATTCAGACTGCGTATGCGCACACTCAGGCTTTCCCCCGGCCGCACACGGGTAAACAATCCTTCCGGCACATAGGCTTCCAGACGCAGAAACCCGCTGGTCTGAAGCAAAAGAAGGGACCTGCCGGGAACCGCCATATCCCCTGGTTCCACAAGCCTCTTAAGAACCTCTCCCGACTCCGGCGCACGGATACGGGTGTAATCATGGGCGATTTCCGCTTCCTTCAGCACTTCTTCGGCCTGACGGATGGAGGCATCTGCTCCGGCAAGCCCTTCTCTGGCCCTGCTGGCTGCGGCTCTGGCCTGATGAAAAACGGAAGTTGCCTGTTCCACCTGCCGCCGGGTAGCAGCGCCCTCACTGAAAAAACCCTGAATCCGCTCATAATCCAGACGGGCAGCCTCCAGAGATGCCTCGGCCCCCTCAATGGCCTGAAGCACCTCATTGCGTGCGGAACGGGCTGCACCCAGCCCTTCTCTGGCCTGCTCCATGCGAGCCCTCACCTGACGGTCATCCAGCAGAATAAGAAGCTCACCCTTCTCCACCCGGCTCCCGGATCTCACCCGTATTTCTTTAACCTGCCCGGCAATACGGGCCTCAATACTGGACTCCGTTCTGGGCCGCACCGTTCCCACGGCCTCATGCCATTCCTGTCTCTCTCCGGCAAGGGCCAGCACCGTAGCTTCGGGCTGCCATGATGAAGACTGAACTTTCCGGTCATGGGGGCTGTCACCGCTGCCGCAGGCTCCAAGCAAAAAAATAAGGGCAAAGATCCCTGGAAAAACCGCCAGCCCCGCTGTCCGGCAACTGAGGAAAAATTTTCCGGAAAAAATTCCCTTATCTAAAAAAAACTGTCTTTGATTCATCATCTTTCACACCTCCCCGGCAAGAAGTCCCAGAGCCCTGGCAAGATCCGCCCTGGCCCCTTCCTGATCATAAAAGGCTGCAGTTCTTCTCACTCTGGCCCGGTTATAATCCAGTTCCGCCTGAAGATAGCGGGTCACATCCACAGCCCCCCCTTCGTACTGCCTGCGCACCAGATCAAGAGATTCTCCGGCAAGGGCCACTGCCCTTTGGGCCACCCTGTGTCGGGCTTTCGCTCCGCTGACAGCAGAAAGCCCTTCCTCAACTTCCTGACGAACGACCAGTATCAGCTTCCTTGCCCTTGCCTCTTCCCCTGCTTTTCGGGCAAGGGCACCTTCCTTACCCGCCTTTCTTGAAAAACCGTCAAATATTTCCCAACTGGCCTTGAGGGACACCTCCCAGTTTTCCCTGTTCTTATCAAAAGCCGCATCCGGATCATCATGCCAGTAACGGCCCTGAAGCGTCACTCCGGGCAGCATCCGTCTGCCCTCGGCATCCACAGCCTTCCTGTAACGCTGCATGGAAATCTTCATGGCTTTAAGATCCGCCCTGTGTTCAAGGGCAAGGGCCATGGCCGCATCACCTTCAAGGGGCATATCCGGCAGCACAAGATCCGCCCTGCCCGGCCTTATACCCTGCCCCGGACAGAATCCCAGCAGTCCGGAAAGGGCTGAGGATGCCATTTTAAGCCTGTTTTCACTGCGAACCTTTTCTTCCATGACCTCTGCAAGGCGGACTTCCAGGGAAAGCAGGTCGGATTTTAAAACTCCGCCCCCCCTGTACTGCACCTCCATCACTTCCAGCTGGCGGGAAACTGCTGCTATGGATTCTTCGGCTATGCCAAGGAACTCTTCTGCTGCCTTCACATGAAAAAAAGTCTGAATCACTGCGGCCCCGAGGCGATTGCCCCTGTGCTCAAGCCCCAAAGCAGCCTCCTTTCTCCCCATATCCGCCATCTGCCTGAAAATCCCGGTTCTGCCCCCGTCATAAAGCTGCATACGTCCCCAGAGGACAGCCTCCGCATTATGAAAGGATCCGGGATCATTGAAATTAACATCCTGGGGCAGGCGACGCTGATCAATGGTTTTGAAAAGATAGGAACTGGGCGCATCCCCTTGGGTCCATGCAAGGGAAACGCCAAAAACCGGCCAGAATCCTGAACCTGCTTCCCGGAAAAGGGCATCGGCTTCAAGAATCCTGGCCCTGGCCTCTTCCATATCAGGATTGCCTTCTCTGGAAAGGGTCAGCATTTCCTTTAGGGAGAGTATTTCACCGGGCACAGGCTCCGGTCTTATCTGCGCTTGAGAAAAAGCTCCGGCAGCCAGGACTGACGGCCAGAAAAAAAACGCAGGAAACAGGATGAACAGCACCCGCCATATTTTCATCAAAACGCCTCCTTATACTGATAATGGGGATACAGTGCATGGCCTTGCCGGGCGTATTTCACAGCACCCCGGCTCCATGGAGGGACGAAAACAAAGAAACAGCAGCAATGAAAAGGTTACATGACATTCTAACCCGAGAGCGGAGAAAGGGGCAAGGAATTCATCCACATTTTCAGACCTGTGGCAACCTGAACCATGACTTCTATTTTTCAATTCCCTTGCCCGACACAGCAGGCAATGGTATACAGCCCTAATGTTTTTTGTTGCTTTTTCGATGCTTGCAACTTTTCCACAATCATAAATACGAATATAAGCGACCTTCTTTTTTTACCCTTTCCCGGCTTCGGCCCAACGAATGTGATATCCGATGAATCCATCCCACAAAATACCAGGCAGAACCGGCAACAAGCCCCAGTTCCGTAAAAGAAGAAACCCGGACCGCAAACCCGAAAGCCGCAGCATGAAGCCCGGTGCGGATCCCAGATTAAAAGCCGTTTTTGCAAAGATCGGCGTGCCCGAAGCCAGACCTTTCATAGCCGATCCTTTTCAGGAAAAAGCCATTGAAGCCGTAGGCAAGGGCGACTGCCTTGTCATGGCTCCAACTGGCTCCGGGAAAACCTATATTGCGGAACAGGCCATAGAAAAGGTCTTCAGGGAAGGCAAAAGGGCCTGGTATGCCTCACCCCTAAAAGCCCTGACCAACGCCATCCATACTGCCTTCAGCCGGAAATTCGGTGAGGCCAATGTGGGTATTCTCACAGGGGACCGCAAAGAAAACCCGGATGCCCCCATCATCATCGGCACAACGGAAATCTTAAGAAACCAGCTCTATGATGCCATGCACACCTGTGAAGACATCCGTTGTGATCTGGTGATTCTGGATGAGGCCCACTATCTGGGCGACCCGGACAGGGGTGTGGTGTGGGAAGAAACCATCATTTATATGCCTCCCCGTGTACCGCTCCTCATGCTTTCCGCCACCATAGGCAATGCCGATGAGATTGCAGGATGGCTTGAATCCATCCGCCAGCAGACCTGCACCATCATCCGGGCCAAGCGGAGAATGGTGCCCCTGCAGCCCCTCTTTTTCCATCCCGGCGGCACCCTCTTCCCCTTTCTCATGGAACACGATGAAAAACGTCCCGGCAGCAAAAAAGGCCTCCACAAAAAGGTCATCCAGTACCTTTCTGCGGACAGACCTCCCCAACTGGCACCGCCCCGCCGTCTGCCCAATATGGCGGATATTCTGGCCGTACTGCGCCACTACAACCTCCTGCCTGCCATTTTCTTTCTGAAATCCAGATCCGACTGCGATGCCGCCATCACCCTGTGTGATGAAGTCGGTCTCCTTGCGGATCCGGAAAGGGGCGAACTCCTTAGCAAACGCATGGATGAGCTGACCCGATACTGGCCCCATGCGGCCCGCCATCCCCAGCGTATGCACATAGAAAAAAGGGCCGTTGCAGCCCACCATTCAGGCCATCTTCCTGCCTGGAAAATGGTGGTGGAAACCCTCATGTCCGAAGGTCTTCTGGATGCGGTTTTTGCCACTTCCACCGTGGCCGCCGGAGTTAATTTCCCAGCCAGAACCGTACTGATCGCCAACTCAGACCGTTTTAACGGTACCGAGTTCATGCCCCTTTCATCCACGGAATTTCACCAGATGACAGGCCGGGCAGGCCGCCGGGGTATGGACCGCATCGGCTTTGCCGTGGCCCTTCCCGGTAAATTCATGGATCTCCGCCACTTCGGAAAAATGATCAATGCCCCACCAACGGAAGTCGAAAGCCAGATCCGCATTGATTTTTCCATGGCCCTTAATCTGCTGCTCTCCCACACCCCTGCCATGATTCGGGAAATTATGGAACGCAGCTTTGCCGCCTTCCGCATTGCCAGCAAGCTCACCGGGAAAGGTTCAAAAAAAGCCAGCAAAGGTGCCGCAGAACTGCTCTTTGCCGACTTCATCCGTCATCTGAATTTTTTAAAGGATAAAAACTTTGTCAATGCAGATGACCGCCTCAGCGAAGACGGCATGTGGGCATCCCAGCTGCGCATTGACCAGCCCGTTCTGGTGGCTGAAGGCTTCCGGCTCAGGCTTTTTTCGGAAAACAACCCTGCTGTCATGGCCGGGCTCATGGCTTCCTTTGTCAATGAAAGGGAAGCCGATGATCAGGAAATTCCTTCGGATCTCATTGATGAAAAACTGCTCAAGGCTTTTTTGCACTTAAGAAAAAACCTGCAGCCCTTTGCCAAAGACATGGTTTCCAGAGGATTTCCAGTATTCCCCCTCTACCTGACGCCTGCGGTGACCGTGTACCACTGGGCCTCGGGCATGCCCTGGGAAGAAGTACATAAAAACAGCCCCCTTGCCGAAGGCGATCTGGTCCGGCTTCTGCTGCGCACCTCGGAAAATCTTCGTCATGTGGGCAATCTGGGGGGAGTCTTTCCCGAGGCATCCAAAAATGCCATGGCGGCTGTCAACGCAATTATGAGGGAACCGGTAACGGATGCCTATACCCTTTAATATGACATCACCCGGAACACGCCATGCTTTTTTTAAATTTTTTTCTTAAATTTTCATTATTTTTTCTGCTGATCTGCCTTAGCTCTGAAGCCGAAGCCAGACTGCTGCCCTTTTTATCCCAGGATACCTACAGGGTCAGAATAGAGGGAGAAATGGCTCCGGATATAAAAAACCTGCTGCTGGCTGTTTCCGAGACCTATGCCCTGAAAGACCGTCCCATTGCCACACCTGAAATGCTGAGAAGGCGTGCGGCCAATGACATTGCCCCCATGACCCGTGCCCTGCGCTCCGAAGGGTTTTACAAAAGTGAAATTTCAAGTGAAATGAGAACAAGGGGCGAAATACCTGAAATCATTTTCCACGTAAAAACAGGCCCTGCCTATCTTATCAATGAAATTCTAATAATCTCAGAAGACACTGAGCCTTCGGTACAGCACCTTCCTAAACCAAAGGACCTGAATCTTGTGCCCGGAACAAGGGCAAGGGCCCCTGAAATTCTTAAGGGTGTTGATCTTTTGAAAAATTTTTTCAGGGAAAGGGGAACGGCGACACCGGAAGTTACCTTAAAAACACCGGTGGTCAGGCACAGCCAAAAAACCGTGGACCTGCATTATACCTACAAATCCGAACCTATTTCCCTTTTCGGGGATCTTTCCGTGGAAGGGACAAGGCGGGTTAAGCCCCTTTATGTGGAAAACCGCATTCCATGGCGTAAGGGAGAACTGTTCAGGGCATCCCACCTCAACCGCTTCCGCAGCCAGCTGATGCAGGATGGTCTTTTTGCCATTGTGGATATTCATCACCCTCCCCTGCCCGATGAGGACCTCTTCCTTCCCGTCCATGTCAACCTCATTGAACGCAGCCCCCGAACCATTAAAGCCGGGGTCTTCCATGAGCCGGACACGGGTACAGGCATAAAAGTTGACTGGGAACACCGAAACCTCAGGGGCATGGGAGAACGCCTTAACCAGAGTTTTACCTTTGCGGAAAGAAAAAAAGAATCCAAAACAGAATACCGGATTCCCGACTTCATGGATAAACGCCAGTCCCTGCGTCTTTCCGGCTGGGTGGGAGAAGAAGAATCCCAGGCCTATAAGAGTGAGGAAGGGGCCTTTGGCGCAAGGATTTTCCGTCAGCTCTGTCCCCTCTGGTCCGCATCCACGGGCGTACAGTACCGCCTAAGCCGCACCACCCAGCAGGATGAAACCAAAACCTTCGGCCTCATATCCTTTCCCCAGGAACTGATCCGGGATCAGCGCAACAGCATCCTGAACCCCACAAAGGGTATGCGTGTTTTCTGGCGGGTAGAACCCCTCAGGGATACCCTTGATACGGATGTCTGGTTTCTTAAGCTTGCCACGGGCATGTCCGTACACTTTCCCCTCATTGCAGAGGAAAAACTTATTTTTTCCATGAGGGGCAGCCTTGGCTCCATCATTGGTGAATCCAACCTCAGTGTACCAGCGGACGAACGCTTCTATGCCGGAGGCGGCGGTTCCATCCGGGGCTACAGCTATAAGTCCATAGGGCCTGAAGAAAAGGGAACCGTGGTCGGAGGCCGCAGCATGGTGGAAACCGGAGGGGAGCTGCGCTGGCGTATGGAAAACAATTTCGGCCTTGTGGCCTTTCTGGACGGCGGCCAGGTATTCACATCCTCGGAACTGCAGCTGGAAGACGAATTCTACTGGGGTGCAGGACTGGGTCTGCGCTATTACACAGACTTTGCCCCTTTCCGTCTGGATGTGGCCTTTCCCCTGAACCGAAGATCCCAGGATGATTCCTTTCAGATTTACATCAGCATAGGGCAGGCATTCTAATGGTCCAAAACGATCACAGCCAGCAAAAGGCAATAAAAAGCAGGATGAAAAAGCTCCTGATACTGATGCTGTGGGCTTTTCTTGTTCTGATCATAGGCATCTCTGCCCTAAGCCTGTTTTTTTTACGTACGGAACCAGGCCACCGTATGCTGGAAAGTGGCCTCAACCGTCTGCTGGAGAATCCCAAAGGTCTCTCTGTCCGAATACAGGGTCTGAAAGGAGAGCTACCCTTTGATCTGCAGATGGAAAGCCTTGCCCTCCATGATAAGGAAGGGCTTTTCTTTCAAGTCAGACACCCTGAAATCAGGCTGTCTGCGGGTGAACTCCTGTCCGGCCGTATCCACATCCAAAAACTCCATGCATCCTACCTTGGCCTTTACCGGCTTCCTGTCACAGATGAAAAGAGTTCAGAAAAAAAACAAAAGGAAGAAAAAACGTCTTCCTTCCCTCCAGCACTTCCGGCCATTCATCTGGAAGACCTGCTGGCAGAAGAAATTTTCATTGCAGCATCCGTGGCAGGTGAAGACATTCGATTGCGATTACAGGCCTTTCTGCACACGGACAGGGAACTCTGGCAGACAGGTCTTCATCTGAACCAGACCCATGGACCAGCAGCCTCCCTTACCCTTGAAGCAGGTTTTTTTCCGGAAACAGGCCTTTTCAACATCCATACCCGCCTTGATGAACCCGATGGCAGGCTGGCCCTGCTTCTGGGTCTTGACAGAAAACTTCCCCTCCACCTCAGTCTGGGGGGGGAATCCATGGAAGAAAAATCCTGGTACGGAAACCTTGATATCCGGGCCGGAGAAAATAATGAGCTGAAAAGCGATATCAGCCTGAGCTGGAAAACCCTGCCCACCCTGATACTGGATGGCGGATTTGATCTGGACCCCCAACTGCTTCCAAAACCCCTTGCAGCCCTTCTATCCTCGGGCCGTTTTAAGGCAGGTATATCCAGGGCGGATTCCGGCCATATTCTTATATCCGACCTCATACTGGAAAACAGCGGGCTTAAGCTTGAAGGAGAAGGACACCTTCTTCCCGAAACAAAACAGATGGACAGCCATCTTTACCTTCATCTTTTTGACACAGAACCACTGGCAGACTGGCTGGGCTTCAATCCGGGAACTGACATGGTACTGGATGTCCACGCCAAAGGCCCTTTTACTGCACCGGAAACCCGGATACAGCTTTCCCTGAAAGAACCTGAGGTTACTGGCCTTTCCTTTTCTCTGCTTAAACTGGACGGCCAGCTTGTTATTGAAGAAAAAAAGTCCGGCCTCCCTGATCTGCTGGCAAGGGGAAAAATCCATGGAGAAAACTTCTCCTATACCTATGCTCCCCTGCCGGACCTGCTGGAAGCGGATTTTGACCTTGCCTTTGCCCTTTCTTCGGGCAGACTCTTCTTAAACAGCCTTACCATTCAGGGTGAGGATGTGGATTTTAACGGCGAGGGGGAAATCAACACGAAGAACCTTGAAACGGATATCAGCGCCAGCCTGCATCTGGGTGAGCTCCACCCCTGGGTTTCCCGCTACCTGCCCTGGGATGCCCATGGCAAAGGTACCCTTAAAACCCGTATGACGGGAAGATTTTATCCTCTGCATCTGCACTTTGAGGTCCTGACAGAGCTTGAAAATGTCCGGGATCTGCCCCACCCCTTAGGACCCCTGACCGGTGGCAGGGCAAGGCTTGAGGGAGAGCTGATACTGGATTATCTGAATCCGGAAAATGAAGGCATGGGCATCCATATCTCAAAACTCTTACTGGATACTCCCAACGCCCTGCTCAAAGGAGAGATGAATTTATTTACGGGCAGCGGTCGTTTTGAAACAGATGCCCACATACATCTGCGCCAGACATCCGCCCTGCTGCCGGAAGTCACCGGCAATATGGATCTTTTTGCCCAAACCAGCGGAAGCTTCAGTGATCTTTCCCTGAACTCTACCCTTGAAAGCCGGGATTTGACCATAGCAGGCACCTCCACACCCCTTAAGATAAATCTCGACGCCAAAGATCTTTTCGGCATGCCTTCGGGAATGCTCCGCCTTAAAACCGGACCTGAAGATTTTCTGATTTCCGGCGACAGCACTTTTCAGATGAGAGAAGATGAATTTTCCCTGTCCGGATTGATTCTTAATGTTCCAGGCGGTGAAATCACAGGGCAGGCCGCCTTTGACTTTGAAAAAAAGGTCATACTAGGCGAAATTAAGGCCGATCTTAAAGATGCATCCCCCTACAGCGCCCTTGCAGGTATGGATATGGAAGGCAGGGGCCAGCTTCTCGTTCATATGTTTGAACAAAATAAGCGTCAGGACGCATCCTTTCATCTGGAACTTAAACCATGGGAGACAAAACCCCTCTCTATGGAAAGTCTTCTTGCAGATGGAAATATCCAAAACCTCTTTGAAAAACCTGAAGTGAATGCCAGCATCCGTATAGAAAAACTGTCTTTGGCGGATCTGCAGATAGACAGGGCAGAAGCAGAAATAAAGGGTTCTCCGGAACGCCTTAGGCTGGATCTCCATACCAAAGGCGACATTCAGGCCCCCTTTGAGCTGAATCTGGCAGCCCTTTATCAAGAAACACAACAGGAGAGCCGAAGCCTCACCCTGAAGGATCTCAGCGGCAGCTGGGACAGCCATGTGTTCAGCCTTGTCTCTCCCATGGTGATGCAGCAGAAAAAAGACGGTTTCTTCCTTGAATCTATGGATATTATACTTGATTCCGGCAGTCTTCAGGCCCAGGGTTCATGGCAGAAGGATTATGTGCACATGCAGATGGATCTGACCGCTTTACCCGTGCCCCTCTTTGCCCCTTTCATGGAGGGAGAGCTGGATGCTGCAATTATGATGGAAGGTCATCCGGCAAATCCTGAGATTCGGACAGAACTTAAGGGCCGCAACCTTGTCCCCCGTGGGGGAATCAATCTTCCCGTCATGGCTCTGGATGCAGATGCCACCCTCAAAGATGCCCTGCTTAGCCTAACCCTCCGGGCCGGAGAAATGAATGCACCGCAACCCCTGCTGCAGGGGCATGGCCATATACCCATGATGCTTTCCCTTGCCCCCTTTAATCTGGATATATCCAAAAACAACACCGTGGAAGCCTCCCTTACTGGAGCTCTGGATCTTGGAAGGCTGGGACTTCTTTTTATGCCTCACGATCAGGCCCTTACAGGCCTTGCCCTTGTGGACCTCAGCCTCAGCGGCAGTGTAGGCAATCCCCGGCCCTCGGGTACGATTCTTTTTCAGGAAGTCGCCTATCAGCACCTTGAGCAGGGGGTACTCATCCGTGATCTGGCCGCAGCACTGAAAATCAGCGAAGACAGGATTGAACTGGAAAACTTCTCCGCCAGCGACGGTGCCAGCGGCCTGCTTCAGGGAAGCGGCAAAGTACTCCTCTCAGCTAAAGAACATTTTCCTTTTCATTTTTCCGTGGATGCTGAACGTTTCAAAGCCGTGGACAATCCTGTCATCATGGCTGTCCTGGCCAGGGGAAACAGCACCGTCAGCGGTAATATCCTGAAGCAGGAAGTAAAGAGCAATCTGAGATTTGAACGTGTGCTGATTCAGCTAAAGGACACCGGCGGCCCTGAAGTGGCCGAACTAAATGTTTTTGAAATAAACGGGAAGGGAGAACCTGAACCAGTTCAGACCGACCCGGAAAAAAATACAGACCTTGCCCTGGATATCAACCTGCATTTCCCCTCCCGTATCTTTGTCCGGGGCCGGGGGCTTGATTCTGAATGGGCCGGCAGAATTTCCGTTCAGGGACAGGCCGCAGACCCAGTCATCCGGGGAGACATCCGCCTGCTCCGGGGGCGCATGGATTTCCTCGGCAAACGCCTGACCCTTACGGAAGGCAATATCATGCTGGACGGCAGCCAGCCGCCTAATCCCTTTGTGACCTTTGAAGCAAGACAGGAAGGTAAAGAAATAGTTTCCATTCTCAGAGTGGAAGGCAACCCGCCAGAGCTGGATTTTACCCTTTCCTCCAACCCGGCCCTGCCCCAGGATGAGGTACTGGCCCATATGCTTTTCGGCAGATCCCTTGCCACCATCACACCGGTACAGGCCGCCCAGCTGGCCCTTGCCGCAAGGCAGCTGACAGGACACGGCGGTCCCGGAGCCATAGATACCGCAAGAAACATCCTGCAGCTGGATGATCTTGACATTGTATCCGACGGAGACGATAACGAGGATATTCGCCTGAGGGCAGGGAAATATGTCCACGAGCGGGTATACCTTCGGGTAGAAAAGGATCTTAAAACCGATGATGATCTTATTTCTGCGGATGTGGAGCTGACCCGCCGCATCACCCTTGAAAGCAAACTCAGTCCAAAGGGCGGAGAAATGGGCCTTTACTGGAAAAAAGATTACTAAGGAAAATAGCGCCTGTCAGATCAGGCACAATGAAAAAAAATAGAGGAAAGGATAAAAAATGCTGAAGTTGATGATCTCCCTTCTCTGCGCAGGCCTTGTGCTTGCAGGCCCCGTAATGGCAGAGTCAGAAGAAAAAACAGAAAAAGTCATGATTGAAATTGTAACCAGCATGGGCGCCATGACCCTTGAGCTCTATCCGGACAAAGCACCTGAAACCGTAAAAAACTTTCTTTCCTATGCATCGGAAGGCTTTTATGACGACACCATCTTCCACCGGGTCATCCATGGTTTTATGGTGCAGGGCGGCGGATTTACAGAAAATATGCAGCAGAAGCCCACAAAGGATCCCATTGCCAATGAAGCGGCCAATGGCCTGAAAAACCTTAAAGGCACCATTGCCATGGCCCGCACCAATGCTCCCCATTCCGCCACCAGCCAGTTTTTCATCAATACGGTGGACAATGATTTTCTCAATTACAAAGCTTCCACGGCCCAGGGTTTTGGCTACTGCGTATTCGGTCAGGTGGTGGAAGGCATGGATGTGCTGAGTAAACTTGAACGTGTACCCACAGGCTTTAAAAGGGGGCATCAGAATGTACCCAAAGAAACCCTGAAAATTCTGTCCGTAAAAAAACTCCCTTGAAATGCCGGGAGCATGTGAGGCCTGTCAAAACCTGAAAAGACTTTCCGAAAAACCAGGTCTTGCCATTCCGCTCATCTTCATTTAGATACGGATTGAAATTATAGCCTGATTAAGCCTTCAGGCCCACTGACATATGTACAAAAAAGCGCACCCCATGGTGCGCTTCCCTTTTATGCAAACCCATGAACCAGGGAGTCTGATCAAATGAGTGTTGATACCAAAAAGATCATCTATACAATGATGCAGGTAAGCAAGCGTCACGGCACCAAAACCGTGCTGAAGGATATTTCCCTTTCCTATTATTATGGTGCCAAAATCGGCGTACTGGGTTTAAACGGCTCAGGTAAAACCACACTGCTGCGCATCATGGCCGGTGTTGACAATGAATTTGCCGGAGAAACCATCCTTTCCGACGGTTATTCCATCGGCTACCTTCCCCAGGAACCCCTGCTGGACGAAAACCGCACCGTACTGGAACTGGTGGAGGAAGGTGCCGGTCAGGTGGCTGCCCTGATGAAGGAATACAATGCCATCAACGAAAAATTTGCAGAGCCCATGGATGATGACGCCATGAACAAACTGATTGAGCGTCAAGGCGAGGTACAGGATCTTCTGGACCGCATGGACGGCTGGGACATTGATGCCCGGCTGGAAATGGCCATGGATGCACTGCGCTGTCCGCCGCCGGATGCCAAAGTAGCTATTCTCTCCGGTGGTGAGCGCCGCAGGGTGGCACTTTGTAAGCTGCTTCTGCAGAAACCCGATATCCTGCTTCTGGACGAACCCACCAACCATCTGGATGCGGAATCCGTGGCATGGCTGGAACAGCACCTGAAACAATATGCGGGAACCATCATTGCCGTTACCCATGACCGCTACTTCCTCGACAATGTGGCCGGCTGGATTCTGGAACTGGACAGGGGCGAAGGCATTCCCTGGAAGGGCAATTACTCATCCTGGCTGGAGCAGAAGCAAAAACGCCTTGCGGATGAGGAAAAACAGGAATCCCAGCGCCAGAAAACCCTGGAAAAGGAGCTTGAATGGATACGCATGAGTCCCAAGGGACGCCATGCCAAATCCAAGGCCCGCATCAGTTCTTATGAAGAAATGCTGGGCCGCAGCAACGAACAGATGGACCGGGATCTTCAGATTTTTATCCCCTCAGGTCCCCGCCTCGGTAATCTCGTCATTGAAACCGATGGTGTCAGCAAAGCCTTTGAAGATAAACTCCTTGTGGAAAACATGAGCTTCAATCTGCAGCCCGGCAGTATTGTGGGCATCATCGGACCCAACGGCGCAGGTAAAACCACCCTTTTCCGCATGATTTCAGGGGAAGAAGCTCCGGACAAAGGAGAAATCCGGGTCGGTGAAACCGTGAAGCTTGGCTATGCGGACCAGCACAGGGGCTCCCTTGAATCCGGCAAGAGTATCTGGGAAGTTATTTCCGGAGGGCAGGATATCGTTATGGTGGGTGGCCGGGAAGTAAACTCCCGTGCCTATGTGGCCCGCTTCAACTTTTCAGGGGCAGATCAGCAGAAAAAGGTGGAAGTCCTTTCCGGGGGAGAACGCAACCGTGTGCATCTGGCCCAGATGCTCAAATCCGAAGCCAACGTCCTGCTCCTTGACGAACCCACCAACGATCTGGACGTGAACACCATCCGGGCTTTGGAAGAAGGCCTTGCCAACTTTGCAGGCTGCGCCCTCATCATCAGCCATGACCGCTGGTTTCTGGACAGAACCTGCACCCACATCCTCGCCTTTGAGGGAGATGCGGAAGTGGTATTCTTTGACGGCAACTTCAGCGAATACGAGGAAGACAAAAAACGCCGCCTTGGAGCCGATGCCCTCATTCCCAAGCGCATGAAATACAGAAGGCTGACCCGGCAGTAAGGCAGCCTCTGCTGCTTCAGATCAAAATGATTTTCTTTCTTATAAGGATATGCTAAAAGCAGCTCCGTAAAAAGAATGACAGGCCGGAACTGCGGAAAGATTCTTTACGCAGTTCCGGCTTTCTTGCTGGACTTCAGCTTTGTCTCTACAGGCAGCAGACTCCGAAACCCTCTGTGCCGCCCCTTATCCCTGCGGCCCAAACCCCACAGGAATAAAACCATGACCCGACCCAACAGCAAAATAGCCCAGGAAGTGGCCATGCGCCGCACCTTCGGCATCATCAGCCATCCCGATGCCGGTAAAACCACTTTGACGGAAAAGCTCCTGCTCTTTGGTGGTGCCATACAGACGGCTGGTGCGGTGAAAGCCAAGAAAGCCCAGCGCCATGCCACCTCAGACTGGATGGCCATAGAACAGGAACGCGGTATTTCCGTTACCACCTCTGTCATGAAGTTCAATTACAGGGATTATGAAGTAAACCTGCTGGATACCCCCGGCCATCAGGACTTTTCAGAAGACACCTACCGGGTACTCACCGCCGTGGATTCCGCCCTCATGGTCATTGATTCCGCAAGGGGTGTTGAAACCCAGACGGAAAAGCTTATGGCCGTCTGCCGCATGCGCAACACCCCCATCATCACCTTCATCAACAAGCTGGACAGGGAAGGCATGTTCCCCCTTGATATTCTCTCGGATATCGAGGACAAGCTGCAGATTGAATGCATACCCATGTCCTGGCCCATCGGCATGGGCAAGCGCTTTAAAGGTGTTTACAACCTTTATAAAAAAGAAATTTCCCTTTTTAATCCGGGAGAAGACAATAAGCCCAAGGAAGTGGTAACCATCAAAGATCTCAATGATCCAGTGCTGGATGAAATCTTAGGCTCCCAGGCCGATGAGCTGAGGGAAGACATAGAGCTGCTGGAAGGTGCTGCCAGCCCCTTTGAGATGCGCCACTATCTTTCCGGCTCCCAGACACCGGTTTTCTTCGGTTCCGCCATCAACAACTTCGGTGTGCGCGAACTGCTGGACGCCTTTGTGGAAATGGCCCCTGCCCCCTCCCCCAGGGCCACCAGCACACGCATGGTCTCTCCCGAGGAAGAAAGTTTTTCAGGCTTTGCCTTTAAAATTCAGGCCAACATGGACCCGGCCCACAGGGACCGCATTGCCTTTGTTCGCATCTGCTCCGGAAAATTCACCCGTGGCATGAAGGTCATGCACCACCGCCTTGGCAAGGAAATCACCATCAGCAATGCCACCATCTTCATGGCCCAGGACAGAAGCCATGTGGACGAAGCCTGGCCCGGAGACATCATTGGTGTGCACAACCACGGCACCGTTAAAATCGGGGATACCTTTTCTGCCAAGGAACCTCTGAAATTTACGGGCATTCCCAACTTTGCTCCGGAAATCTTCCGAAGGGTCATCCTGAAAAATCCCTTGAAACTGAAACAGCTGCAAAAGGGCCTTACCCAGCTGGCCGAAGAAGGAGCAGTCCAGTTCTTCCGGCCCGTCAATGCTCCGGATTATATTCTGGGGGCTGTGGGTTCCCTTCAGTTTGAAGTAACCATGCACAGACTTAAAGCGGAATACAGCGTGGATGCCATTTACGAGAATGCCAACTTTGGCGTGGCCCGCTGGATACACTGCGAAGATCCCAAAAAATTTGCGGAATTTGAAAAAAAACACAGCCACAACCTTGCAAGGGATGCCGAAGGCCACCTCACCTTCCTCACCACAACGGAATGGCAGCTGGGATTTGTGGAGGAACAATGGCCGGATGTGGTTTTCCTGAAAACAAGAGAGGCGGATTAGGACCCACTGAGACGGAAACCAGGGCCTTGCGGCCATACTCCTGCTCAATTGGGACTTTGACGGATGCACCCATGTCAGCGATGACATGCAGTCATGGTAACGAAGGTCAAAAAAAGATCGGAATCCTTATCATGGAAGTAGAAATACGAAGGCTGTCCACACAGGAAGAAATGGATGCATGCATTGCCTTGCAGAAAACCATATGGGGACTTGAAGATCAGGGAGTTACGTCTCCCATCAGCCTCAAGGCCTGGACCATGGAGGATGTACGTACAGGATTTGTTCTGGGGGCTTTTGCAGACAAAGGTATGGTGGGCATGGCCATTGCCATGGCCACCATGGAACCGGGTCTGGCCTATGGACACATGCTGGGGGTACTGGACGAATACCGTGACCGCAGCGTGGGAGGGCTGCTCCATCAGGTGCTGGTGCAGGAGCTTCTTTCCCGGAATATCCGGGAGATGGCCTGGACCTATGATCCCATGGAAAGCCGCAATGGCTATCTCTATCTGACCCTGCAGGGGGGCAAGGGCATCCGTTACATGGAAGACTGCTACCATGTTCCCTGCTCCATGCATGCGGGCATACCCATGGACAGACTTCTGGTGCGCTGCAGCCTTGATGGCAAGCCAGAGCATAAGGATGATATGACCACGGCCGGGGCGCTGGCCCTTTATCCTCTGGCAGGCCCGGAACATATGCCCCATGACAATGCGGTGCTTCTTGAAATACCGGGGGATCTCAAGACCCTGAAAATGAATGACATGGACAGGGCGCTGCGCTGGCAGCAGGATATCCGCTGCGTTTTTACGGAATACCTGAACCGCCGATCCTACCATGCCACAAGACTTTTTTCGGAGACAAGCGATACAGGACGCAGAAGTTTTTATCTTCTTTCCCGTAACAGGACCATTTCCTGAAAATACCTTTTGTTCCGGTCTTTTGATCAAAGGAGATATCCATGAACACGGAGACCTGCCTTTCCCGTCTCACCCGCATGGCCCTTGCCAGAGAATCCAGCGACTACCTGCACAAGTATGTGGATGAACTTACCATCGTGGAGGCTTTGAAAAATAAATATGCCCTCGAAAAAGTGTACCGCTTTGATGTTGGAAAAAATATCGACGGCTTTTCTCCACTGATTCAGGATGTTCTTGAAACACCGGAGCTTCTCGGTCTTATCACGGGAAGCCTGACCGAATACCCCGAGAACAGCTATCAGCGTCTCAGAAAGCAGCTTTCCCTTCACCATGACATTCCTCCGGAATGGTTTGTCTTTGGAGCCGGTCTGGAATCCGTCATCGATCACATTGCCCGGTCTGTGCTGGACCCGGGGGATCCTGTACTGATTCCGGTTCCCAATTTTGATGTTTTTGAAAGCGCTTCCTTCAGAATGGGGGCTTCCCTTACTTTCATGGAAGTTCCGGGCCTCTGCTGGGATGGGGAATTCATTGAAAGGCTTTGCCGGGAGATAAAGGAAAAAAATACAGACTTTTATGGATCAGCAATCCTGTCAATCCCACAGGACAGTTCATTGCCTTAGATGATATCCATGCCCTCCTTTCCCATGCCTCGGCAACCGGCACCTTTGTGGTGATAGACGAAGCATACGGAGAATATACGGACAGGCCCGATGCCATACGCAGTGCCAGTGCATTCCTTAAATCATACCCGAACCTGATGGTACTCCGCACCTTTTCAAAGGTTCACTGCCTGCCCAGTGCAAGGGTCGGATATATGATTGCTTCTTCAGAAAGTCTCAGGCAGGCCGTCAATACCTACCGACCCATGTTTCCCTTTTCCTGGTTTTCCCTTTATATGGCCCAGCTTGCAGTTCTGGATACGGACTATGTCAATGAGATCAGAAAGCGCAATCTGGAGCGTAAAACCCACTTTTTTGAGCTTATCAGAGAAAAAAATTCAGAGCTTGGGGCTTTCAGCTTTCTTAACTCCGATACCAATACGCTCATGTTCCGTCACCGGAATCTTGGAGCGGATGCACTCCATGAGCTTCTGGCAAAACAGGGCTTTCTGACTGCCAACCTGAATCGTCTTACCGGTATTCAGAATCAGGGATTTCTCCGCATGACCCTGCATGGGGACGGGGTGAATGAAAAGTTTATTGACGCCATAAAAAATCACTTCGCTTGATTTCATAGGGTTTTTAGAAAAAATGACAAACTTGGGTTAACAAATCTCCTTTAAAAAAGATAAAGCATTATAATTCTTAACTATAGGAATATTTTCTTCGTTAAATCCTTCAAGGTATGTGACAATTACTTCATCCAGCTTAACACCTTTGACCCTAAGAAGTCTTACTGCCTCTAGCAAATGCTCCTTGCCGGGCCTGTAATGCCCGCTCATATTGTCGATGGAAGTAAGCTGGCCTTCCGCAACTGCAATACCACCCGCAAAGAGTACTGCCACCCCGCACACAACGGAAGAATGGTGAAAAACCTGACCATCAGGGTGACAGTCCAATCCCCTGCTCCAGTATAAATTTTTATCCCTGTCAATGATAAAAATCGCACCGGCTGTATTCAAAGGTTCAAAGGCACCCGGCATTCCTGAAGATACTGTGGTTTTCGGAACCTGCATCAGGCCATTTTTGATATGAATCCTGTAATTCGGGCGTTCATCCTCTCTAACATACTTAACGGAAGGGCCTCCCTTTTCCATATGCTTTCTACTGAAATTAAAAGCAAAGCGTTCACTGCTGCCTTTAAAGCCTTCACCAAACTTCAACCCCTGTATGTGTCTCGGGTTTGCCCCGCCAATATTGGTTTCCATCCAATAATCTTTTTCAAGAACCTTACACCCTTTAGCCACACCGATTTGTTTCATCGCTTCACGCGCCATCTTCCAGCGAATTTTGGCAGCATTCGAAGCAACAATCTCGCTTGCTGTAACCGGCCTCGGTTGGGCTGCACCTTTATTTTTACCAACCAACTGAGGCGGACCTGTAAAATCAATATCCGGGACCAAAGAGCTTGCAATTTCCTGAGCATTCATAGCCAGATTGGCAACAAATTTGCGTCTGTTACTCGAATCCACCTGGGCCTTTTTCTCCATCCATATCATACAGATCTTGGCTATATTCAACAGAAGCAGTGCCGCAATTCGGTCCCTTGTCTTCTTTGCTGCCAAGGTTTCCTCAATGGGATTAAAAGGTGTTGCCTCAGAACTCCCAAACTCTTCCAGTGCAGAGTCTATTGCAAGAAGGGCTGGATTTTTACGGGAATGCTTAAAACCTAAAGTGGTAATGGTTGTAAGGCTTTTCCACTCTGCGGGGGTTGGGATACCCTCAAAATAATTATTTAGTTTACGGTATGGAAACCTGCCCGGCATAAACACCTCCTTAAAAAAAATCTCAAGCCAATGCAGTTTATCAGCCTTCTTAAGACGAGATTCAAAAAATCAAAAACTTAAACACCACAAACAAAAAAACACCTGTACAGGGCGCATCCTGTATTTTTTACTGTAGAGATTGATGCACTCGCAAAAAGTCTCAAGCCATATTTTGTGAGGAAAAGTTGAAAAGATTGTTCCGGGACAAAAATATCCTTACAAATTGATGAATCGAGTCTGGTAGATGTAAAATGCGCTCTTTGACAACCTTATGAAGGGCAAATTTAAGGGTGTTTGCCCCCTCACCTCCCCTTTTTACCCTTTTGAGGCGATTTCTGAACGCAGTTGCCCTCAGGATGTTTAATCCTGTCACTTTGAGTACCGCTG